>JABXHQ010000056.1 GCA_013373545.1 Gammaproteobacteria bacterium | reverse complement strand
GCGAAGAAATTAAAGTAAAGGCAGGCGACTATGTCATCAGCATGTAACAAGTTTGTCAAAAGGACGCTCCTGACGTCGCGCCTTTTACAAAAGCGTTACGTGATATAAGAATATGAACAATGAATTAGAGTTTTTCAAAAATAATCCGCCTCGCTGTTTGGATAACTTTAAAGCAACGAGTGTTGATGCAAAAAATATAGTATTTGACGGCCACGGTCAGGAGGTGAATCCATTTTTTGAGATTAAGTGTAAATGTGGTTCAGAGAATTTGTCGGTACTTGGTTATTGGTGGGAAAATCCCGATAATAAGTTA
The DNA here is from genome assembly GCA_013373545.1 of Gammaproteobacteria bacterium. GTDB lineage: Bacteria > Pseudomonadota > Gammaproteobacteria > Enterobacterales > Kangiellaceae > Pleionea. The sequence goes on along the minus strand of JABXHQ010000056.1, from coordinate 5,829 downwards.
AATTTCTTTATCGGGCCAATATCATTGAAGTGTGTTGAATGTAGTGAAGAAAATGATCTATTCGATATTAAATATCATGGATATGACGCAGAATTAGGTCATGGTTACTATTCGGCAAGAGGCGAAGGTGTAAAAAAATTATTTGAATGTGAAGCCTGCAATTCAAATAACTTTAAACTGCTAACGCGGTTTGAGTATACAGAATTTAAAGACGATTTCCCTGAAGCTAAGGGTAAAGAAAAAGAACTCTTCACTTGGTTTAGTCTTCATGGAGAATGCTCAAGTTGCAACAGTTCTGTTCAAATATATGAAGATGAGTGTGCTTAAATTGAAAGCACGTAACCAGACGTTGTTGCAGATTGCTAACAGTCGCTTCGCGCCTGTCATCATCTGCAAAACTAGGCGTTATGAGTAATTGAGCATGGAAGATATTCTAGATAAACTTACAGATTACACTTTGGCATTGAGGGACGCCTTGGACACTACCAATGAAGCCAATGAGCGGCAACAGATAACCAAGCACCTAGCGGTCGCAGCTGAAATGTACGCGCTTCTAAATAGGCACGGAAACCTCGCTTCAATCGAAAGCGTTTTTAAATCCGAAATCAGGAATCACGGCTGGTCATTTATTTCAGGTGAAGCTGGCACCAATGTGGCAAAAAAATGGATAGCATTTACAAATGCAACAGACATCGAGCACTAAACACATAATAAGCAAAGGCAACATGCCCTGTGGGCTCGATGCGCTAACGCGCGCCGCTGCTTTGGGCGTTAGGCACTGAAATCAGTGAAACTATTTAAAGGGTGGTTTGGAGAGAAAAAATCTGCATTAAAAATGTGGATAACCCTTGATTCGAGTACATATCAGCGATTTCATGATGTGATCATACCTTCCCAAAATGGCACATCACAGATTGATCACATATTAGTATCGCAATATGGGATTTTCATCGTTGAGACCAAGAATCTCAAAGGGTGGATTTTTGGTTCAGAAGGAAATGCGAAATGGACGCAATCGCTTTATGGAAAAAAGTATCAGTTTCAGAACCCCTTGCGTCAAGCTTACAGGCAAAGAAAGATTCTATCCGAGTTCCTAGAAGTCGATGAATCAATAATTAATACCGTCGTTCTATTTGTTGGTGACTGTAAATTCAAAACAAAGATGCCGCCAAATGTCATAAGATCTGGCATTGGGTCATACGTCAAAAAGCATAAGCTCATTGTATTATCGCCGGATAAAGTTGGCGAGATAACTAGCACTTTAAGTAGGCATATTGCAGGATCAGGATTAACAAAGAACGATCATATAAAGTCACTTCGCCAGCGGCATAATTCGTCAAGTATTTGCCCAAAATGTGGTTCTACGCTGGTGGTAAGAAAGGCAAGAAAAGGCAAAAATACTGGCTCTACTTTTATCGGGTGTAGTGGCTATCCAAAGTGCCGTTATACGAAAAGTGCCTAACAAGGCAATCAAGCGCGACGGCTTACAGCTGCTGCTTATTTAAGGCGTTAACCGACATTAAACTGTCCGCTGAGCCTACAAGAACAGTCTCTTTTAAACTCGATCAAAACCGTCCCAAATGGGAACAACCCAGACACTTCGCAAGCCCGCGGCGGGTCATACCAATCTAACTTAGTGAGTCGTGTTAAACCCACCTCGCAGCGGTATGCTGTAAACCTCTATGAAGTAGGGCAGTAGCCAAGTCACCGGTGTCAGTTAGTCGTTCTGGATTGGTGATTATTTATTGTTAGTTTCCAATAGAATTTTCTTTCTTATATTTAAGATTTCAACTACATTTCACTCGCTTATGGGCAAATACTTTTCGAAAAGCGCTTGGACGCCTAAGGGTTCCAAAGTGCTTTTGGAAATACATATAAAAATCAAGGTGTTATAAGAGATATCTTGAGTCTTAAATGACTTGTGTGAGTGGTTAATATGACGTCTTATTCAAATGGCTTGGTCGAGTCAGTGGCTGTTGCACGGCAGTTCGAAGACAGCAAACTTGAAAGCCTGCTAAACGAAACCTATCGGTCAACCCGCTATCGCGATGCCTTTCTGGTGGATCTTGAAGAGGGAGAGGCCTGGGTTTTTCTATATGGAGTAATTATATTCTGGGGCGTGGACCTTGCCCTCAAGTCTCGTTTGATAGCAGATCTTGAAAATGTTGCTGAGGACAAATTTACTCAGTCCGAAGTAGAACGCTTTAACTTTACCGTCGGCGAAGTCGCGCAGATGCGTGAAGAGACGTTAACGCTCTTTGAGAATACTCCAATAGAGAGACTAGCCGCTTCACACGCTTTGGCTCAGTCTGCAAAGTTAGGTCACTTTGAGAATAGAGCGAGAGACGTGATAGTTCAGAATGAGTTCATTCCGCGACAGCTAGCGACTTCAGGGCGAACCTCCTTAAGCCGTAAAAAGCTAGCCAAGTTAAGAGGGACCTTATTCAGTGTTAACAGTGATATATTGTTGAACTTTAATCTACTGGATACACCAGAGTTCTTTTGGAGTTATCCAGAGCAAGAGGCTATGTACCACACGGTCGCCAAGTACTTAGACATTAGCCCTAGAATTACCGTTCTAAACAAAAAGCTAGAAGCGATTCATGAGTTATTGGCTATGCTCGCTGAAGAGCAGAATCATAAACATTCATCATTATTAGAATGGATAATTATCTTATTGATCGCTTTAGAGCTGGCGCTATTTTTTGTTCACTAGGTGTTAACGCCTAGTGAACCTAATTCTTTTTTCCAACTCTTTTAACATTACGAGCGTCTAATCTCTTTTTACCTGTTAGATTAGAACTAACTCACGGTAAATAGGGTAAAAACTATACTAATAGTTGTTTGATAATCAAATACTAGGGATGTTACATGGGATTAAAGACCAAGTTAGCGCTAGTGCTAGGGCTCGGCGTTGCCGCCTATTTCTATTTTTCCGCGGAAGAGCGCGAGCCACCCGCCGATACACGTTTTAATGATGCTTACCGGATGGCCGATGGTTCAATTATCACCATTTCAGCTTCAACTCCAGAACGTGTTCGTGTCTTCCATGTAAACAATGGAGCCGTACAAGCCTTTTACCATAAAGCCGACAATACCTTCGATGTGGTCAATGGATATGGAAATCGTGATGTTGTGGCAAATGGTCATTTTACCTTTAACAATCAAGGTGAGGTTTCCGGAGCAGTCGTGAATGATAATGGCGCTCAGCAATCAATTGAACGACTTAATCTGCAGCACGAAGAAGTTTATTTTCAAAGCGGCGATTTAACCCTCAGAGGCAAATTAACCTTGCCGCCAGGGGAGGGACCATTTCCGGTGGTGATCATGATCCATGGTTCTGAATCGTACAGCGCAGTGGACTATTATGCTCTACCTTATATGTTGGCCGCTCATGGTATTGCTGGATTTAAATTTGATAAGCGTGGTACCGGTCTTTCTGAGGGCGAGTACACGCAACATTTTCCGACGCTATCAAATGATGTAATCGCCGCCATTAACCAGCTAAAACAGCACAATAAAGTTGATTCTAATCGAATCAATCTTGCTGGCTTTAGCCAAGGCGGTTGGATTGCGCCATTAGTTGCTAAACAAACTCAAATCCAATCTTTTTTAGTCGGTTTTGGTACTGTGGTTAAACTCGAGCGTGAAGATCGATGGGGCTATGTAAAGCGTCTTGAAGAGCGCGGTTTTGGCGCAGAGGAAATAGCCAAAGCAGATGAGCTTAATCTTCTATTACGACAGTTAATGAAAGCGCCGACGGATGAAGACTGGGATCGCTTGTTTAAACTCAATGACGATTACCGCAATCAAGCTTGGTTTAAAGCAATAGCTGGTTCTGATTCAATGTTGGGACAAGTGACGGATCAAGTGCTGGGTTCGAGTTATGACTATATTCCCGAATGGGCTTGGAAAAGCTACTTTGAATACCGAACCAGTGGTAATGGTGACAACTTTAACGGCGAGTATGAACCCATGACCACGATGAACGCAATTAATACTCCCTCGCTGTGGTTAATGGCTGGCGAGGACTCTAGTTTACCGACTCCGGAAACGGTGAGCTTATTAGAGCAATTGCAAGCACAGGGTAAGCCGGTTTTCTATCAAGTTTACCCCGGGGCCGAACATGGGAATGTGCTATTTACTATGAATGCGCAAAATGAAAAGAATTACACTCAATATGTAGAGACTTATTTTCTCGATACGATTAATTGGTTTAAGCAGCAAAACCAACTCTAGCTAAAAAATATTGAGCGCTCAATTAAAGTATTTGCTTTAGACTAAAGCTCACTAGCTTTGGGTACAAATCAGCTAGTGAGTCATTAATTAAGAAAATTTATATTTACTGGTCATTTCTTTTAAGCGCAAAGCAATTCTTGAGGTGACTTCGCTGGCTTTGCGGATCACCTCAGAGCCATTCTCATTTTCCTCAGCAATATTTTTAATTTGTAGAGTGTTTCTATCAATCTCGGCGGCAACCGACGTTTGCTGTTCAGTGGCTACCGCAATTTGACTGGTTAGGTCCTGCGTCTGTTTAAGCTTTTCGATAAACTCTTGCACTGTCGCTTTTGAGCTATTGGCAAATTCAACGCTCTTTTGCACTTGCTCAATACATTGGCTCATAGAAGTGCGCGCTGCTTGGGAGGCCATCGACAAGCGATCAATAATTTGTTGTATTTCAACGGTTGAGGTTTGCGTTCTGGCCGATAGCGCGCGTACTTCATCGGCTACCACAGCAAATCCACGTCCTTGATCACCGGCTCGAGCCGCTTCAATGGCTGCGTTAAGGGCGAGGAGGTTGGTTTGCTCAGTAATCGTGACGATCGATTGTAATATTTGTTCGATGTCTTTCACTTGTTCGCTTAACTCAACCACTTGTCCATCGGAGGATTGAATATGCTCATTAAGCTGGGATACGGAGGTTGCGGTACTGGTCGAAAGCTGAGACGTTTGGGTATTGAGTTCCGCTGTGGCCTCCATAATTTGATTCACTTGGTTGGCTGAGCTGGCCACATCGGCGATACTGGCAGACATTTCTGAAATAGCTGTAGCAATAACGGTTGAGTCACTCAACTGTTTTGATACCGCCATTTGATTCATTTGGATGGCATCAGATGATTCGCTTGCGTTTTTACTTAAACGCTCACTTATTTGCACGACGTCGCGAAAGATATTTTCCAAACTGTCTAAAAACGCATCCAGTGCACTACTAATCTGACCGATTTCATCTTCGCGCTGGGTATTGATTCGATGCGAAAGGTCGCCATGCTGGATAACTTTATTTAATGCATTAACAATTTTTTGTACACCGCGACTGAGCGATTTTACTGTGTAGAAAGAAAGTGTAATTGAGCTGGCCAGAACGGCAATCAAAATAAGCGCGGTTAGCCAAAGTGTATAGTTTGCTTGGGATTTTGCCTTTTCTGCCTGCGCGACAATATCACCACGAATGTCATTGAGCACGCTGGCAATACTTTTAATGCGAGCCGTAGCAGCTGCAAACCAATCGCTGGCAGAAATGCCGCTTATCGAAGCTGACTGTGCTGCTTGACGCTGAAAGTCTTCGCGCATGCGATAAAACACATTCAGACTGCTCGACTCGATGGCTTGCTGGTAGGCTAATATTTGCGCATCGCTGGCATTCGACTTAAATAGCTCGGCATAAGCGTTTTGCTGACTAATGTATTCGTTAATTTGTACCTTACGCTCATCACTGAGATTCCCGGCGGCAAAAACCCCATTTAGAGCGCCACGCTCTTGGCCAGCTCGCTCCTTGATCCATAATAGCTTAATGACCTGATTCGCATCATCTCGCAAATCTTGGCGACT
>JABXHQ010000068.1 GCA_013373545.1 Gammaproteobacteria bacterium | reverse complement strand
GCCGATTGTGGAAACGCCGATGTCAGTGTCGGTGCTTACCACCAAGCGCATTGAAGATCTCGGCGCTGAGACGATTCAAGATGCGTTGGGTTATGTGGCGGGTGTTTTTAATGGGCCCTATGGTGTTGATACTCGAGGTGACTGGTCAATTATTCGCGGTGTTGCACCGGTACAATATTTAGATGGCATGAAAATGCTGTACGGCTATTACAATAATGCGCGCCCGAACCCGTTTAGTTTAGGTCAGATAGAAGTATTAAAAGGACCCGCTTCAGTACTCTACGGCCAAGGCAGTACCGGTGGCATTGTTAATTTGGTAAGTAAGCGTCCAGAGGCACAAGAGAGTGGTCAATTTTGGGCTCAGTTGGGCAGTTTTAATCGCCGCCAAGTGGCTGCGGATTATACCAATGCGCTTAACCAAGATGCGTCGGTGTTGTTCCGAATCAATGGTTTGTTGCGCGACAGTGATACCCAAACCGATTACGTTGCTGACGATTCTTATTATTTAGCGCCAGCGTTCACTTTTTTCTTAGGGGATTCGATTGAATGGACAATACTGAGTAATTTGCAGAGCAATCAGTCCGGTTCGAGCACGCAGTTTTTCCCTCATGTCGGAACGATTAGATCGGCGCCTAATGGTCAAATTCCGGTTTCTAGATTTGTTAGCGAACCGGGTTTTGATCGCTACGATACTGAGCAAAAAGCACTTACCTCGATAATGTCTTTTGATGTTGCCAATGACTGGCAAGTGCGTTGGGCAATGCGCACGATGGATAGCGAGTCTGAGTATCGGACTATGTATGCTTACCCTTTTGCTTTGCAAGCCGATGCCCGCACGTTAGTACGTTCATTGTATTTAGCCGACAATGAGTTGGAGTCGATTACTTCTGATTTGCAATTTAGAGGACAGTTCAGTTGGGGCGAACTTGAACACAAAATGATGCTCGGACTCGACTTTCAAGATGCCGATCTTACCGCTCGAAGTTATTTCGGCTACGGTCAAGGCGGGGCGCTAGACGCTTACGAGCCGGTCTATGGATTAATTGATTTAAGTATTCTTCCTGATTTCAATAATCGTTCTGCGACTACTCAGCGTCAGCTTGGCGTTTACTGGCAAGATCAAATCAAGTGGTCTCAAGGCTGGATCCTATCGCTGGGTTTACGTTCGGATTCTGCAAAAGTCGGCGCCTATCAAGGATCCTTGCAGTCTTATTCACAAAACACCAAACGAGTTGGCGTTATGTATGCGTTTAACAACGGAGTTTCACCTTACCTAAGTTACTCTGAATCGTTTGAGCTGCAACTTGGCAACGATGCGTTGGGAAATGCATTTAAACCTAAGTTGGGTCAACAACAAGAATTTGGTGTTAAATACCAACCGGCGAATACTGAACATCTAATTACTTTAAGTGTGTTCGATACCGTTGAGGAAAACCGCCTGGTCGACGATCCGAACAATCCGGCGAATCAAATTCAAATCGGTGAAGCGGATGCCAGTGGTTATGAAGTTGAGGCGCAGCTAGAGTGGGAAACGGTTGATGTTTACGCCACTTTGTCACACACCGATGCGACCGATGAAAATGGCGAACAATTATCTGCGCTGCCAAAAAATATGGCGTCGGTTTGGACAACCTATCGTCCTGCGGGAGAAGGCGCTGGATTTAAACTGGGCGCAGGTGTTCGTTATGTGGGCGAAACCTATTTTCGTACCGACCTTGACGGTGATTTTAGTAATGGTGCCGAAGCTCCTTACAACACGGATAGCTACACCGTGTTTGATTTAATGTTGGGCTATGAATGGCAAGATTTAGACTTCAGTTTGAACATTGACAATGTGGGTAATAAAACCATTATTACGTCTTGTTTGACTCGGGGTGATTGCTTTTATGGCCAGCAGCGAACGATTACAGCCAGTGCCCGTTATCGTTTCTAATTAAAAAGTCGAAGAGCAGGGTTATACCGAACTTTAACCAGTGGATGAGTTCGGTATAACGCTACGATTGAGGGAGCACCATGTCTTTATCTTTTGAGTGGGAAACGCTTTTTATTTTGCTGTTGAATTCATTAGCGGTGCTGTTCACCTTTTGGATCTGGCAACAAGAGAAACAGTCGACCGCGATTACTCGCCACCCAGTGTGGAGCCCACTTAGCTTAGTTCTGGGTTTATTAATGCTTAATGCCGCCGTGGTGTATCTGTGGCGAGCGAGTTTCGGAATTGAGTTTGGAATTGTTTTTTACTTTGTGGCAACCAGCATTATTACCTGGTTGCTGATTTTGCTTCGCTCGCTGCGGAAGCCAAAAAAGCATACTAAAACACATCAGAAAAAGCGCTCATTTATCGCCCGACCTACAGCGCAAGTTGTCAACAACGGTTTTTGGCGCGAACGATTGTGGCGTCGCTGTATTAGCTTTTTGCTCGCCGGCCCATGGACCCTAATCGTTTGTTTAGCGTTAGCAGCGTTATGGGTACTTATGTATCCGGGTAAAAATGCCAACGCGTTGGTGAGCGCAGCACTATTGCTGCCGATACTATGGGGCATCGGCGCCAGTTGGTTAGTTTCACAACCAAAACGGTTGAAACCTTTTATCGTATCGTTAGTTTTCGTTGTAACCATGAGTATCGGGTTAGTAGGAGGTTGTTGTGACGGCTAAAGTGAACTGTGAAATTAACACAAATTTAGAGCCTGCCAAATCGCCCGCGAAGACCAAGGTTCAGCGCGCTTTAAGTAGCCACGCGTTCCTTGGTTTAACTTTATCGATATTACTCTTTCTAATTTGTTTGAGTGGCAGCTTAGTGGTTTTTTTTGAGGAGTTTGAACGTTGGGAGCAACCACAAATTCCAGAATATTCAAATTACACAGCGCCGCAATTAGAGACGGCTTTAGACGCCTTTTTAGATCGTGTTGAAGAGGTGCCTGAGTCAATTTATTTGGTTTTGCCGACGGCAGCGGTTCCACGCATTCATATTGCCGGTGATAATCAAGAATGGTTTGTAGCTGAAGATGGTGCGCTACTCGAACCACCCGTAGAGGGCTGGACTTACTTTTTAAAAGAGCTGCATATTAGCTTGCACTTGCCGCACACTATCGGCTTGATTATTGTCGGCGCATTCGGTGCCATGTTGCTCGGTTTAATTATTACCGGCGTACTAGCGCACCCGCGGATCGTTAAAGATGCCTTTTTGTGGCGGCGACACAACAGTGAGCGGCTCAAACAGGTGGACTTGCACAATCGTTTAGGCGTTTGGGGCATTCCGTTTTTCGTGATGATTGCTTTAACTGGTGCTTTTATTGGTCTGGTCAGTGTGTTGATCTTAGTCACGGCGAGTGCTTTTTATCAAAACGATAGAGAAGCTGTTGTCGATGAGGTATATGGACCTGATATTCAAGTTAATGCAGAGCTAGAGCCGGTTAACTTTCGCGCCATCTTAACTAATTTCGCCGCGCACGATGATAGTGCTAGCCCCATTTATCTTGTGCTGCAAAATTACGGAACTCGACAGCAGTTTGTTGAAGTCGCCGCGACGCTACCGGAACGTTTAATTTATTCCGAAATTTATCGCTATCACGTTAACGGTGAATACATTAATCAGCAAGGGATGTCGAATGGACCCTGGGGACAACAATTGGCTTATTCGGTTTATCGATTGCACTTTGGGCATTTCGGCAGTGCTTGGGTAAAAGTGTTGTATTTTTGTTTGGGTATTGCATTAACCGTGGTGTGTGTTAGCGGCGTGAATATTTGGTTACTACGACGACAACCGGCGTTATTTTATCGGAGGGCATGGACCGCGATGGTTTGGGGAACACCAATGGCGCTCGCGCTGTCAATGTTTGCAATTGGTAAATGGTTCTCCGCTGGACAGTTGTTTATCTCTGGAGTCGCGCTTAGCTTGGTTATTGCATTTTGCTGTCGAAGCTATCGCTTAAGTCGTTGCTTGTTGCAACTTATCACCGCCGCCATTCTTGTGTTTGTGGTGATTGCTCACCGTTTACTATTCGACTACCCAGTGCAACTGGATGCGACTAATGGTGTTAATGCCGGTTGTATCTTACTCGCATTGGGCTTAGTGGTTAGCGCTGTGAAAACTTTGTTTGAGCACGCTAAGTTGGCCGCAGGGGAAGTCACTGGCGCGCCAATACAACTCACCGATTCCTGACCGAGTAACTTTTAGCGAAAGGGCGATGACACTCGTCACGCCCTAAGGCTTGCGCGATCGCGTAGCATTTTGTCTGCACTACCGTTCTGTTCGTTACTCCTAGCGAGAACCCTTATCTCAACCTTTAATGCGAATAAGAATTATTATTATTTATATTGTAATGAGAGTGATTATCATTTACATTGCAGGCCTAAATTCATCCTCGTTATCCAATAGGGCAAAACAATGGAAATGAGTAACTACTCAGTGATCAATGATGTGTTTGAGCCGCCGCTTGCGGTTAATCCATCATTACAGGCAAACTTTATTTTGAACGACCAATCGATAGCCGCCTTTAAAAGTCGTGTGGTCGATGGATTATCGGTACTTTCCCAACAGTTCGAAAACCGTGCCAAACCCTTCAGTGGAATTGCTGCCGAACAGCTACGCGAACTCTTTAGTTGTTTATCGCTAGAGCAGCCACTGCATTCCTTCTCGGCAGCACTTGATGAATTAAAGTCTTTGTATTTTAACGATGCGGTTTACTTTCATGATGGGCAATATATGGCCCACTTGAATTGCCCAATTGTATACCCTGCAGTTATTGCAGAATTATTGCTCGCGGCCATTAACTCTTCTATGGACACTTGGGATCAAAGTGCCGGTGCAACGTTAATCGAACAAAAACTAATTAATTGGACTTGCCAAAAGATCGGCTTTGATGACCATGCAGATGGTATTTTTACTAGCGGTGGCACGCAATCCAATCTAATGGGATTGATGTTGGCACGCGATAATTTTTGTTTTCAAAACCTTGCTCATAACGTTCGCACCCAGGGGCTACCCGCGCAAGCCGATAAGCTTCGCGTCATGACATCGAAACATGCTCACTTTAGCGTGCAGAAGTCATTAGCGTTGTTGGGGTTGGGTTTTCAAAGTGTGATAGCAATTGACAGCGATGCGCAGTACCGAATGTGCCCGCAGGCACTCGAGCGAGCATTGCAAGTTGCACAAGAACGTGCGGAATTACCCTTTGCAATTGTAGCAACCGCCGGCACTACGGATTTTGGAAGTATCGATAATCTAACTGCAATTGCTGCAGTTGCTCGCCGCTTCAATGTTTGGTTGCATGTTGATGCTGCTTATGGCGGTGGGCTACTTATTTCGAACCAGCATCGGCAGCGCATTAATGGAATAGAACTGGCCGATTCGGTTACCATCGACTTTCATAAAACATTTTTTCAGCCAGTCAGTTGTGGTGCTTTCTTTTTACGCGATCGTAAAAACTTCAATTACCTTACTTACCACGCCGATTACTTAAACCCTGCCAATCAAGATCCCGAAGAGCGACCTAACTTAGTTAACAAGAGCATTCAAACGACTCGTCGTTTTGATGCCCTTAAGCTGTGGTTGAGCTTGCGCGTTATTGGCGCAGATGTACTAGGAGGCTACTTTGATCAAGTGATCAACTTAGCTGCCGAGTTGTATCAAACAAAGACATTGCATCAGGACTTTGAGTTTTTACATCATCCAGAGCTATCGGCACTGGTATTTCGCTATCGTTGTAGTGATGACTCTCTCAACTGCCATGTTAATGAAGCTGTACGGAAAAAACTGTTCACCGAAGGCGACATCATTATTGCGGGAACTAAAGTCGATGGTGAAAGCTATCTAAAAGTAACTTTGTTGAACCCTAACGTTGATAGTCAACAACTAATCGCTCGATTTGGAGCCATATCGGCGATGGCTAAGCAACTTGAACAGGAGTGCGTCGCATCCGTAGGAGAATCTCATGACTAACGAGCATTTTGATTTAATTGGAATTGGCATCGGGCCATTCAATTTAAGTCTGGCGGCGCTTGCGGAGCCAATTAAAAATCTGAAGTCGTTATTTGTTGACGGCCGCGATAAGTTTGATTGGCACCCTGGAATGATGCTCGATAGTGCAACATTACAAACGCCGTTTATGTCCGACTTAGTTACTTTGGCAGATCCAACGCATCGACTTACCTTTTTAAATTATGCAAAGTTAAGTGGTAAGCTCTACTCATTTTATATTCGTGAAAATTTCTTCTTGATGCGACGCGAATACAATCAGTATTGCCAATGGGTTACGCGTCAGCTAACAAACTTACGGTTTAACGCCTTTGTTGAAACAGTGTCCTATTGTGAAAATCAAGGTCGCTATATATTGGTGATATTTGACCGAGCTAAAGGTCAACGCTATCGAGCAAGCTGTAATAAACTGGTTGTTGGTACCGGTCCAAAGCCTGCTTTGCCCGCATGCTGTGAGTTTGAATCCGCGGCAATTATTCACTCTTCTCAATACCTAAAACAGAAGTCACGAATATTGAACGCAAAGTCAATCACTGTATTAGGGAGTGGTCAAAGTGCTGCGGAAATATTTGAAGACCTTCTAGATGAGTCCACCGCACTCGATTATCAAATTAATTGGCTCACGCAATCACCGCGTTTCTTTCCCTTAGAGTACACCAAGCTAACACTTGAGATGACTTCGCCTGAATATGTTGATTACTTCTATAGTTTGCCAGCGCAAAAGAAAGAACAATTAATTCAAGAGCAAAAACAACTGTATAAAGGCATCAACTCCGAATTAATCAATACTCTCTTTGATAAGCTCTATATAAAAAATTTACACGGTCAGGTGCCGGCGCGTTTAATGACGAACAGTCGAATTATTGATGCTAAACCAAATGGTTCTGGACTTCGACTTACATTTCGTCAATTAGAAGAAAAGAAGACCTTTGAGTTTAATAGCGATGTTCTTATTGCCGCGACTGGTTACAAAACTGAGTTGGCAAGTTGTCTAGATGGTATTAAATCGCGGATTAATTTTAATTCTAATGGTCAGATTGATGTTGCCCGGAACTACAGCGTAGGTTGTGTCGATAATGAGATCTTTGTTCAGAACTCTGAATTACATACTCATGGATTTGTTACGCCGGATTTAGGCATGGCCTGTTATCGCAATAGCCTAATATTGCGTTCGATTTGTGGTGAAGAAATCTATCCAATTGAGCAGAAGATTGCTTTTCAGTCGTTTTCCGCTGCTGAGTTTCAGGCTCAAGAGCAGCACCCTAGAGAGACCGTTAAGGTTGCAAAAGCCGTATGAAAATTAAAACCAGTTTAATCTTAATTACGATTGTTTCAGTAATCTGTGACACCATGGTACTGCCATTCTATCCGCGATTTTTTTTAGAGCGTTTTGCGGTTGATGATCCGCTGCATACAGGACTATACATTGCGACATCTTGTGTTACCGTTATGCTGATGTTCCCGCTTTGGGCGCGTGTGGCTAAACGTGTTAATGAGTTGCACTTATGGGTTTACACTCAGATCGCCTCAGCGGTATTAGGTTTAAGTTGCTTCTATACCCAAGACTTGCTGTTATTCTGGTTGTTGTCGCAAATTATGCTGGCATTTAAAGCGAGCTACTTGTTGATTTATCCTTATGTTATGCGCTTAGAGAGCCAAGATAAGCATTTGAATATGGCCAGTCTTTTCTCTGTGCTAATGCATTTTGGTGCTATTGGTGGTGCGCTACTGGGTGGCGCAATAATGCAGTGGTTCGCCGCGCGCTATCTATATTTAATCATGATGATGGGTGATTTACTGCAAGTTGCGGTTTGTGTTTATTTAATCCGTGCTTACGCAATTAAGTCAGCTGGCGCAAATGAACAGTCGTCATCCATTGGAATACCTAGTATTGGTGCTTGGCCACGTTATGTTTGGGCACTTGGCCTATTGTCATTAATCTTTTATTTAGCGGCCTTTACAATTCGTCCATTTCTTGTGCTTTACTGGTCTCGAATAGCAGGAGTAGACGATCAAATCATCGCTGGCTTTATGTATTCGATTCCTGGCTGGGTCGCATTGCTCGGCTTGTATGTTAGCTATCGTCATAAAGGTTCTTTAAACGGATACCAAAGAATTTTTCTATCCTTGTTTATCTGCATTTTAGGTTGCTTTATGCAAGCTTCTGAAGCGCCTGCTTGGTTCATTTTTGGACGTATTATCTTCGCTTGGGGATTGTTTCAAATTACCGTTAATTTAGAGGTGGTGTTGTTTGAGTTGAGTAAGCCGGAACGCTTTGCCGCAGACTATAGTCGAGTTCATATCTTTCAAAATATTGGTGTGATCGCGGCTTCATTCATTAGTGCTTCTTTATTCTCTACGCTAGCAGCCAGTTGGACTTTCTACACGGCGGCAGGCGCATTTTGTTTAACCTTGATCTTACTGGTTGGGTTTTATCGGGACAAAATATTGTCTGACTTACCTCGCCATTGGAAATTTTTAGGGATTCGATCATGAACTCGATACAGTCACTTAAGCCTACCAATGAAGTATTTTCTAGTCACAGTGAAGTCGGCAATGTGTCGCTGGTTAAACTGTCATTAGACGAACATAGTGCTTTATTGCATTGCTGGGTCAATCAATCGCATAGTCAATATTGGGGACTGCGGGGAAGCTCTGTTGCACAAGTTAAGCAAGAATATCAGTCGCTGTTGGCACAGCCCGGTTATCAAGTTTATGTTGGACTGGTGAATCAACAACCTTGCTTTTTACTCGAAACCTACAACCCAGTTGAGTCAGAACTTAACGGACTGGTTACGCTCGAAAAAGGCGACCGTGGACTGCACTTGCTCATCTCTAAAAGCACCCATAAAATTTCTGGGTTCAGCTTTGAAGTGATGGCGCAGTGTATGCACTTTATTTTTAATTATGAACAGGCGGAGCGTATTATTGTGGAACCTGATCAGCGCAACCATAAAATACATCATTTAAATCGTCGCCTCGGATTTGTTCATCATCACTTACTTAAGCTATCGAATAAGGTTGCTTTGTGGGGAACGTGTGATAAAGCTAGTTTTGAATTGGCATTAACGCTTCAGCAAACTGCGCGCGGAAGACACCTGCAAGACTTGGTTACTCGGGCGAAAACCAGCGAGCATTGGTCACAAGCGAATCGACATTTGGTTGCAAAAATGATAAGTGAGTGGCTTCATGAGAATATTCTTGTCGCCAATCGTGCACCTGATTTCGCTGCGAATGGCTATGTGATTACTGCGCCAGGTTCTTCCACAGTTTATTATTTTCGTGCTGAAACGATGGCATTGAATCATTGGCAAGTTGCTAAAGGGAGTATTGAGAAGCATGTAGCTGGATCGGCGCAGATGCTGGATGCAGTTAAGTTCGTGATTGAGTTTAATTCGAGCTTGGCGATCCCGAAAGACAAGCTTCCTACTTATTTAGAAGAAGTTACTTCTACACTATTAAGTTATGCTTTTAAGGTTGCAAAGCCACGCTTACCGATTGCGCAATTGGCGCTAGCTGATTTAGCCACCATTGAAGCTGCAATGATTGAAGGTCACCCTTGTTTCGTCGCTAATAATGGACGGATTGGATTCAGCGCGAGCGAGTTTCTTGAGTATGCTCCTGAGGCAGGTCAAGCCATCAATTTAGTTTGGCTAGCCATTGCCCGTAAGTTAGCCGTATTTAGTGCGCGAGCGAACCTTGATTATGAGCAACTGATAGCCCAAGAGTTGGACCCTAGTTTACGCTTGGCGTTTGAAAATGTAATCATTAATAAAGGTAAGTCGCCGCAAGATTATTTCTTTATACCGGTTCATCCTTGGCAATGGCAGAATAAGATTGCAACGATTTTTGCAGGTGATTTAGCCCTTGAACAACTTATTTATTTAGGTGCTGGTGAGCAAGGTTATCAGCCGCAGCAATCGATTCGCACATTGTTAAATGTATCGCAGCCACAACAACGTTATGTGAAAACTTCGTTGTCCATTTTAAATATGGGCTTTGTACGAGGTCTATCTGCTGAGTATATGGCGGTGACGCCAGCCATCAACGACTGGTTAACGCAATTGTTGCAACAAGACGACTTTATCGAGCCGACGACTTTTACCATATTGCATGAAGAAGCCGCGATTGGATATCGCAGTGAAAATTTCGCGATGTCCACAATTGGTCCTTCACCCTATAGCAAAATGCTATCGGCATTGTGGCGAGAAAACCCATATACCAAATGTGATAACACAACGCAGTTGATGTCAATGGCGGCACTGTTGCATGTAGAGCCCGACGGGAGTGCTTTAGTCACTGCGTTAATCAAGTGCTCCGGGCTTTCGGCAAAGGCATGGCTAGCCGAATACCTTAAGATTTATCTTACGCCTTTGCTGCATTGTTTTTATCGCTATCAATTAGTGTTTATGCCACACGGTGAAAATCTGATCTTGGGGGTTAAACAAGGTCGCGTGATCCAGGCATTTATGAAAGATATCGGTGAGGAAATTTGTTTGCTTAATAGTGATCGAGTCGTACCACAAGGCCTCGAACGTCTTAAGGTAACAGTGTCTGACGAAGTTGCGGTGTTATCCATATTTACCGATGTGTTCGATGGCTTTCTGCGCTTTTTAGCCGCGCTAATGGTTGAGCAACAATTGATTCAAGAAACCGAGTTTTGGCAGACCGTTGCACAAAATATTCAAGCCTATCAGCAGCAGTTCCCTGAGCTCGGTTTTCGCTTTGAACAGTGGGATTTATTTGCGCCGAACTTTTTGCACTCTTGCCTTAATCGATTACAGCTTCGGAATAACTTCCAAATGGTCAACTTGGCCGACCCTGCGGAGGCCTTACAGTTTTCTGGCACACTGGTAAACCCGATTGCAGCGTATCGCAATTCAGTTGAAGTTGTTCAGGAGGAAAAATGATGCATAGCGCACTAAACAAAGATTGGGTCGAGGCTCCAAACAATCAGAGAATATTGTCGCTGGACCTTGGGCGTGGGATAGCCGTGTTGATTATGATTATGGTGCATACACTTTGGATGTATGGCGATATCGAAACGCAGCAATCGAGTGCTATCGGTTTGGTTTTGCACTTTTTAGGTAAAGGAACCGCTGCATTTTTAGTGCTAATGGGATTTTCTTTAGCTTTGTCACGTCACCATCGGGGGCGCGATTGGGTTGGGCGAGGTGTGAAGTTATTACTGTTGGGATTAGCGCTTAATAGTTTAAAGTTTGTAGTACCCATTGCGGTGTTTAATACGATGCCGCAAGAGTTCATCGCCGCTTATGGTTGGCAAACGCCATTAACTTGGTCGCAGTGGCGATACTTATTAGCGACCGGTGATATTCTTTATTTAGCAGGCATCACCTTGTTAATGATGGGCATTTTTCAACGCATTCTTGAGTCGCGTTGGGTGGTCGCTGGTTTATTTCTGCTGATAGTTGCCAGTTGCGGAGTATTGCGCGGTTTCACTTGGTCGTCGGACTATCTTAACTATATCAGTCAGCTGCTGTTTTCTGACAGTTACCAAGTTTACTTTCCAGTATTCCCATGGGCTTCCGCAATTCTAAGTGGCTGGTTCTTTGGACTTTGTTATATCCGATGGCAAGGCAACATTGCGCAAACATTCCAGCGCATGGCGCTTACAGGGATCCTAATGTTAAGCGTTGGCGGCGCCTTGATGGCATACGATTTCAGTTATCACTTTAACAACTTTTTTCATCTTGGGCCGGGCGGCATTTTATACTTAATCGGCCTGAATTTTATTGCGCTGTGGGGACTACAATGCATTGCGCCGCAGCTGGCGGGATCGCAACTTGCGCGCGGCTTGATCTGGGCCAGTCGCCGCGTCACCAGCTTATATGTGCTGCAGTGGACGTTAATTTGTTGGGGGATGGGCGTGGTCGGATTTCAGACACTAGCGCCCACAGAGTTGGTATTAGCAATTGTCGTTATGTTGTTATTGACGGTTGTAAGTCACTGGTTACTTGAGCAATGTTTAGCGTTAAGACACACAAAACCTGCATCGGGCAACCAAACCAAGCCGCAATCAGGGACAATCGCTAAAAAGGCTATTTGAAAATTACCTTTGCCGTTGTACTCGGATGATAGACAGCACTGTGTCCAGGCACCCATTTGCCATTTTGCAAGTATTCGGCTTTTGTTGTCATGCTGCCGTCATCATTGAGTGTGGCGGTGGCACGTACCTCGGTAATATTATTTTCGTTGCCTGTTACGAGTTCGCGGCTGATCATCTTGCCAGCTTCTAGGGTTATTTCAGCCACCGTAAAAAAGCCAGCAGTAGTAAAATAGTAGCCGGATAATTGGCCTTTCTTTTGATCAAAGAAAATGATGCTCTCGCCACCGTATTCGCCATTGTTAATGGAGTGAGTTACGCGAATAGCGTTACCATTTAAATGGCGCTCCCATTTAGCGATGTCGATAACCGGTTTTTCCGCCGTTGAATTGGCAAACTCTCCGCGGTAAGTTTTTCCGATAAAATCGCGGAAGGGTTCAAGTTCTGGATGCAGTGGAAGTGAGTCGGCTGCCATAATGCTGGTTGAGACAAATAAGGTGAAAATGGTTAAAAGTTGTATCATGCGATCCCCATTGCAGACGTGTTAATCGTTTTTAGCATAATAACCAGTGTGTGAGCAGGCGTCTATCGATGCGCTGTATTTCTGCTTGCTGCATTGCGGCATTGAATATTGCCTTTTGCGTTTTCATGACCCAAAAAAGCGACTAAACTTACTTTAGATAGAGTATCGAGTTAAGACTGAGTATCCGCAGGAAGCGCTGTTATGATAAAGCACCGAGTTGAATACGATGAGCGTGGTTTCTTTCACCTGATATTTAAAGGCGAAGTCACCATTGATGAAGTCATTCGTTTGTATTCGAGTTGCTTTGAGCACCCTAACTTTCGTCTAGGTAGTGCATATTTGAGCGATTACCGTGAAGGGGTACCTAATGTTAATTTAGATGACATGGACACCTTGGCTAACTTTGCCAAAAAAATTACCCAGTTTGCTACAGTAAAGTATCGCATCGCAGCTCTTGCTGACAATCCAATGGAACTGGACTTTATGAGCATCTGGCGTCAATTCAGTGTGCAAATTCCCAACGAGCAATTTGAAACTTTCGATAATTACCAGCAAGCGGTGGAGTGGTTAACCGAGCGCCTGGATTAATCAGAAGTATCAATGCTGGCGCTGTTCTAGCGGTATTAATGCCCCGGCACACCTCATGACTTTAGTGACGATCTTCGCTATGATGCCGCAACAAAAACAATAACTGAGGAATATCATGGCAAAGTCGAACCCTATTCGTACGGGACCTTACCCGGAGCTAACCATCCATGCGGTTTTAGTTGGCTATTTATTGGGCGTTATCATCGCTATCAGTATTGGCTACGCGGCGCTAAAATTAGGTTTTTCAATTGAAGGCTCTGAGTTAGCCGCGATTCTCGGTTTTGGTATTTTACGTGGCTTGCTTGGCCGTAGCAGTATTATTGAAAATAATGTTGCGCAAACGGTCGCCAGCGCGGTCAATGGTGCCTCCAGTGGTATGATGTTCTCAGTACCGGCACTGTTTATTCTTAATGTTAGTGACTTTAATCCTTACTTAATGGTGTTTGGTTGTATTGCCGGCGCCTTCCTTGGCATTGCTTTTATTATCCCACTCAGAAAGCAAATGATTGATTATGAGCGGTTAACTTATCCTGGTGGGGTTGCCGTCGCGACGATTTTGAAGTCACCCGGCGCAGGTATGAAAAAAGCCATGCTACTCATTTCTGCTGCAATCGTTGCTGGTTTAGTGCACTCCGTGAGTCTCGCCTTTGGTGTTGAAAATATTAATGTTGGCAGTGCTATTGGTATGCCGGAATTTATGAACGGCATTTGGTATGTTTCATTGCTCACAATTGGGGTTGGCTTTATTGCCGGAAAAGGTGGTGTGGCATTCATTATTGGCGGCTTTGTGTGTTATTGGTTTTTATCTCCGTTGTTAGCCGGTACCGAGTTACTCCCGCTGGTTGATGGTGAGGTTATGACTGATCCAGAATATTTGCGCAAACAACTGTACCGGCCGGTTGGCATAGGGATGATTATTGGCGGCGCGGTAATGGGGATTGTTTTAGCGCTGCCCCTCATTGTGTCGGCGGTGCGCAGTATGCAGGATGCTGCGAAAAGTGGTGCCGCGTTATCGAAAGATGAAATGCCGATAAAACTTCTCTATATGGCTATTGTCGGCGCGGCAATTTTGTTGGTGTTTATGGCGATATCTTCCACGGAACATATGGGCCTTGGCCGCGGGTTGATAATGGCACTGGCTGGTACCTTATGGATTTGGATAGCGGGGGTCATCTTATCCGAATGCATCGGTCGTACCAATTGGTCGCCGCTGTCGGGCATGACCTTAATTGCGATTACTATCCTAATTTTTATTGCCGGCGGTCTCGGGCGGACGGAAGCGATTGTTGCGTCGGTAATGGTGGGCGCTGCAGTGTGTGTGGCCATGTCGCAGGCGACGGATTTAATGCTCGATTTAAAAACGGGTTACCTGGTTGGAGCAACGCCCAAAATGCAGCAAGCAGGACAATTCCTGGGGGCTTGGCTCGGACCTATCGTGATTATTGTGCTCATTTTTATTCTAGACAAAGCGTCTGGACTCGGATCTGATGCACTGCCCGCGCCGCAGGGGCAAGCGCTGGCGAGTATGGTCAATGGTATTCTGGGCGGTGATGTGCCGACGGAAAAGTACCTTGCTGGAGCAGGCCTTGGCGCCTTGTTAAGTTTGGCCTCTGGCGGACTCGGTATTACTGCTGGTCTTGGTTTTTACTTACCCTTTAACATCGTCTTGACCTACAGCGTAGGCACACTGCTGAGAATTGTGATTAACCGTTATTACGGCGAAACTTGGGTTGAAACCAAAGGTATTCCGATTGCTGCTGGATTAATTGTTGGTGAGGCCTTAGTCGGCGTTGGTTATGCCGTTATTATGGTTGTATCGGGAATGGGGGAGTAAGCTATGAAATTATTCGCGATTGTATTAGTGGCGATGAGCTTTTTAGGCGGTGCATTTTTGGCGTCTTTAGATGCAAAAACCCTTAATTGGTACTGGTTTATTCCAACTATCGTGCTAGGCTTTATAGGGGCCATAATGCTCAAACGAGTCGAGCATGTAACGGCGAAACATCATGCACACCAATCAGGTAGTATCGATACATTAAAGCGTTGTTTGCAGAATATTGTCGATAATCTAAATGACATGAATGCAAAAAAAGACCAGCTACCGACTTATGAAGCTCGGTTTGAAATTGACCGGGTATTTCGTGAAGACTTAGCGCAATTTGCTGATGCAAGAGAAAGCATGCGACATGTGTTTGGCTTAAAGGAATATGCCGATATCATGAGTGCGTTTGCGGCGGGCGAACGCTACATTAATCGAGTTTGGTCAGCTTCGACAGATGGTTATATTGATGAAGTTAAACAATATATTGAGAGGGCGAGTCTGCAGTTCAATGAAGCAGCCAAGTTATTTAACGCGCATCTGGAAGACGCTAATCATTCATAATTTCAGGTCGATGTTCATAGTGGCGCAGCGCTGTAACAAGCTGGTTGGATGCGCCCTATGAATTTTTCCTCGCGCGCGCACTATTTTATTATCCCACTACTCATTGCGGCTGCTTTTATGATTGCTGGTGGGGTATATCACTTTACCGCTCAACATCGTTTGCTGCAGCTTGAAAAAGAATTGCAGTTCTATTCGTTGCAATTCCACTTAGGGTTACAAAAGCAAGTTTCAAACAGCGAAGCATTCGCGACTTTAGTTGCTGCTCGTTCATTCACTCGGTCAGCGGATCAAGAAGAATTGTTAAAAACCTTTCAGTCTTTAAACCTCAATCCTTCGATTAAAGGGATTGCTTTGGTAACGGGTAATCAAATTCAAATTCGCACTGGAGAAGTTAATCAACAAGCCGTGTTAGCATTTTATCGTGCGATCGAGCAAGGCAAAACGTCTTTGGTTAGCTTTGAGTATAACGCTAATAGCGAGCCTTTTATTACTCGTGCTTACCGCTTGAACGACAACCTTGAGCAGCCACAATGGTTATTTGTAAAGCTACCGTTTAATGCTTATCGAGAGCTGCAACAACACCTCAACCAGTATTTTGCTCAAGATGCTACCACCGAAGTCAGTTTTACCAGTGACGCCGTGGTACAGATTCGTCCCGACTTTAAAGGAAAAAGTACCTTAATCGAACTCGAAGACGGTGCTTATCAGTTTGATTATCAACAAGCGAACTATCAGCTTCTGATAAAGGTTCCTAAATCTTTAATGGATAATTTAATGCCGCTTAGTTACATCCAAATGAGCGCCATCTTATTGTTGATGTTTCTATTCGCGGCTTTTATTGTTACGGCTTTACTCCATCTGCGTTATTTGCAACCGGTGCGCTCTTTGTTATCGGTTATTCAAAATACGCAGTTTGGTGAAGCGGTTAAACTAAAAAAGCGCCGTTCAAAACACGTGGTGGATCAATTGGTCAATACCTACATTGATATGTTGCGTAAACTCAATCGGCTCGCTGCTTATGATCATTTAACCGGCCTTTCTAATCGGACCCACTTTCAATATTTGTTGCAAAGACAGTTACGTAATTCTGCGCGACATGGGCGCAAGATGGCATTGTTGTATATTGATCTCGACAACTTCAAAAAAGTGAATGACCACTATGGTCACTCGGTAGGTGATCAGCTATTAAAAGCTTTTAGTGAACGGCTATTAAAGTCAACCAGACCGAGTGACTTAGTTGCAAACTTAACCAAAGGCGAACTGGCTCGCCTTGCAGGCGATGAATTTGCTCTACTACTGACTAATGTTGAGTCAACAATGGTTGCAGAAAAGGTTGGCGAACGCATTCTATCTTTGTTTGAAGGTGGCTTTTTACTCGATGGGATTAATCATAATGTGCAGGCAAGCATCGGTATTGTGGTAACGCCCGATGACGGTAATGATGTTGCAACGCTGTTGCAAAATGCCGACGCTGCAATGTATCAAGCAAAACTTAAAGGTAAAAATCGACTGCAGTTTTATAACAAAGAAATTGCCGGGGGCATCCAACGCAAACAGTTTATCGAGCGTGTCCTTTCGAAAGCGATTGAACATGCACACTTTCATCTTGTGTATATGCCCATTTACGAGGCTAAAGAGAAGACCATTGTTGGAGTAGAGGTTTTGATTCGGGCACCCACGTTAACCGCAAAAGGGATCGGGCCGGAAGAATTTATTCCTGTTGCTGAATCAACAGGACTGATCAAGGCGATTGATACTTGGGTACTAAATGAGTCAATGTCACGACTCAATTATGTGAGTGACCGGTATGGGTTTGATGGTTTTTTCGCAATCAATATTTCAGCGGTTGAATTACATAACAAAGAGTTTCCGGGAATGGTGCGTTCAATGTTAATGAAGCATCAAGTACAACCAGAGCGAATTGAACTTGAAATTACCGAAACCAGTTTTGTTGACAATATTGAAGGCAGTATTCGGCAGTTGAATCATCTAAAATCACTGGGCGTTTCCTTGTCGCTTGACGACTTTGGTACGGGCTATACCGCCTTTACCCAGCTAATTGAATTCCCGGTAGATAAAGTGAAAATCGATCGCTCCTTTATTAAAGATTTAGACGCGACGGCTACCGATAAGCGGCGCATGGTTGATATTGTGTTAGCGCTTGCCGATTTGTATCAATTGGAAGTAATTGCAGAAGGCGTAGAGAATGACTACCAAATTGATTATCTACGCGATCGTGGCTGTGAAATGCTGCAAGGATTTTACTTATCCAAGCCGCTATCTTGGGATGACTTTCAGGCTTTAGTAGAGCGTAATCTTGCCGCAAGTTAGTTGCGAAACTTTGTGAATAAAAAAATATCGACTGAAACAATATCGATGAGAGGATATTGATCGAGCGCAACACTTTGTGTGTAGACGCTGCCATACTACTGTCTAGAAAGAGTATCGATTGTGCTACGACCTGACCAGTTTTTGTCGAAGCAAGAGCCGCTGTAGTAGTTGCGACTCGCTCGGCTCCCAATCACACTATTCAGGTGTCTTCATTTTCTACAGAGGTGATTATGTTGTTTCGAATTATGCTTCCGCTATGTATCGCTATGCTCGCGGTTAATGTTAGTACCGCTGCGGCGCCAGCTAAAGCCCCGTTGTGTAAGGCGTGTCACGGTGAGAAGGGCAATAAGCCATTGATGGATGGCTATCCGAAGCTTGCAGGACAAAATAAAGGCTACTTAGTACAAGCGCTCAAAGCGTATCGTGACGGATTGCGCCAAGGTGGACAGTCGGCGGTAATGACAGCACAAGCGAAGGCTCTGAGCGACGAAGAAATAGAGGCGCTTGCTGACTACTACGCCAAGCAATAAATGCGTTTGTCGCTAGAGCCGACTCGCCGTCTAAGGGTTTTGAGGGCGGCGATACTGCTTTTCGATTTGGGTTAGCTTTTCAAAGAACGCTTGTTCTGCATAGCGGTTCGGACTGTTGAGATCGTAGTGATTATGAAAGTGTAGCGTTAAGCATACTTTTTCGTCACTTAAAGTAACCGTATAGCCATCAAAGCCGGAGTCGGCTTCAATGCCATTAAGACTATGGCGCCCATTATGTTCTCGGCCATGTGTGACTATTGATTGATAGACTGAAAGCACTTGGTGAATATTGAGATCATTTTTCATTGCTTGTCCTTTACAGAGCGCAACCACCGCCGAGTGCGGCAGTGGATAGATACTGAGTGAGCAGGTTTACTGAGTGAGTGCACGCAGCATCCAAGCTGTTTTTTCATGGATCCGCATGCGATCACCAATGAGCGCTGCCGAGGACTCGTCATCCGCTGCTTGTGCGGCTTTAATTGCTTGGCGACAGGTTTTTACCACGGCTTCATGGCTGGCGGTTAATCGTTCTACCATCTCTTCTGCGGCTGGAACACCTTCTACTTCAGCAATTGAACTGAGTTCGGCAAAGGCTTTATAGGTCCCCGGTGCCGCCACGCCAAGTGCGCGGATCCGTTCAGCAATATCATCTACTGCAATAGCGAGTTCGGTGTAATGTTCTTCAAACATTAAATGTAAGTCGCGAAATCTTGGGCCGGTCACGTTCCAGTGGAAGTTGTGGGTTTGTAAATACAAGGTATAGCTGTCCGCGAGTAATTTTTTTAATTCATTGGCCACGGCGAGGCGGTCATTTTCACTAATGCCGATATCAATAGCAGTCATGATGGGCTCCTCCTAAACGTTTAATATTGTTTCAACTCTATTAAAGCGGACCTGAACTGAGGTTACAAGGGCAAAGCGGGATTAGTGTAATCGGAATTTTCGATTGCCGGACGCGCTGTTGCGTCGATGTCACGTGCGAGGCTAAAAATGATATTTAATCAAAAGGTTAACGTTGTCCTCATGCGTGTCAAATTGCGGGGTATTGCGGATGCCAAATTTATTGCGCCAGAGCACGTATTCGATACCCAGAAATAGCTCATTAGATGTTTGCCATGTGAACTGTCCAAGATCCCATTTTAACTGTGAGGTAAAGTTTAATGAGGCACTCGCCTGATTTGTGCTGCTGCTCCAATCAATAAAGCCATCATAACGCCAACTTTGTTCTCCTAAGGTAAACGGCAGTGACCAGGCTTGGGTTAGTTGCCAACTATCGTCTCGATTATCATTATTGCGACGATAAAAGTTCCACTGAAAAAATTTAAAGCCGGGCATATCGATGTCAAAACCAATGCCAACCAGATAATGATTAAAACTACCGTTCGCACTTTGTCCCATTTCGATAGTTGAGGCGAGTAAAATATCTTTGATAAAGCTATTTTCAAGCTGTATTAATTTAAGTTTACCAAAGCTAATGCGTGGCGATAGTTCCATATAGGTTTCATTGCTGCCATCAGAACCTTTTAGTCTATCGACAAAATAAAACAGATCACCCCATTGGTGGCCGCTGGCATGTTCTAACGTTATGATTTGTTTTCGCTTAGGTCCAACTTCATAATGATTGCCCGCCAGAAAACTTATACTGTTGTCACTCCAAATAGACTTCGCGTTGGCCGCATTGAAGGTCAGGATAGCTAGGCAAGTTGGTAGAATTAATCTGAGCATGCTTTTCTCGCGAATGAAAGCTAACAATCCAACTATAGTCGATATTAAAAAAAACGCCGCGAATAGCGCGGCGTTTTTGGCATGAGCGACAATTTGACGGACTATTCGTCGTCTTCAACCATTGTCATTAATGACGTGTTGCCTCCTGAAGCAGTTGTATCGATACTGATGGTTTTCTCGGTGAGTAAACGCTGCACCAAGTTGTCGAGATACTCCGCGGTAATAACCGGTAAAATAGCGCCTTGTCGATCAGCTAACTTGGCCGCAATATAGGCACTGCGGTGTGTGTTACTGTCAACCACTACGCCAGCGAGTTGCGGATGCATCAACAACTGATCAAGGTGGCGTAAGCGTGCCACTTGCAACACATGTTCAGGAGCGCCAGTAGCGACAAATTTATCACGAAAAGCCAGCGCTTCTTCGTAGAATAAATCCGACACAACCGAAACTACTACATTTCCAGTGGCTAATGCAGATACCACTGAAAGTGCCCAATATTCAAAAGTTACGTCTTTATCGGCAAAGCAAACGAGAATGCCTCGAGGCTCATAATAGAGTCTGTTTGACTCACCTGTGGGCCCTGGTAACTGAACGGGTTTTTTAAGCTTGCGCTCAATAAAGGTTAATTGCGAACGTGCATTGGCTAATGTGCGGTTTAAATCATCGGCGAGTTCATCGACGATTTCAACGGTCGCGATTTTTGCAAGTAATTGACGAACCGCACTTACGCGATCATTTAAGCCCGTTAAGCGCCAAACATTCTCAACTTTAACCGCTTGCTCCATCAAAGTGATGGCTTCATTTTGTGCGGTTTGATCGCTACTCATTGCCGCATCATCGGTAATGCCTTCGAGAAAAACTTCTTTCGGTGTGGCTTTCTCTTTGGTTAGACGTTGTAAATAGTTTGGACCACCGGCTTTCGGTCCTGTTCCAGATAAACCACGTCCTCCGAAGGGCTGTACACCGACGATTGCACCGATCATATTGCGGTTGATATAGACATTTCCGGCTCGGGATAAACGTGCTAACTCGTTAGCACGCTCTTCAATTCGGGTGTGAATTCCCATGGTTAAACCGAAACCAGTACCGTTAACTTGTTCAATGATGTTATCGATGTCTTTTGCTTTAAAGCGAACGACATGAACACAAGGACCAAACACCTCGCGCGTAAGCACATCAATGTTTTTAATTTCATACAAGCGCGGCGCAAAAAAGGTGGCGTGACTATTATCATTGTCACATTCACATTGATAAAGCAGCGTGGCTTTCTGCTGCATTTCTTCTGCGTGTTGCTCAAGCGAGGACAAGGCTTTTTGATCAATAACTGGACCAACATCCGTGGCCAAGTAAGCTGGATCACCGACATGTAGTTCTTTCATTGCGCCCACTAACATTTCGATAACATCATCGGCAATGTCTTCTTGTAAAAATAATACACGTAGCGCAGAGCAGCGCTGACCGGCACTTTGAAAACCTGAAGAAACCACATCATCGACGACTTGCTCTGGTAACGCCGTGGAGTCAACGATCATACAGTTTTGACCGCCTGTCTCAGCAATCAAAGGCACTTGCTCCCCGCCACGCGAGGCAAGTATTTGTGAAATTAAGGTTCCGGTTTGGGTGGAGCCGGTGAACATGACGGCTTTAATTCGCTCGTCTGGCAGGAGGTGTTTACCTACCTGTGAACCCGGAGCAATAACCAACTGGACAACATTTTCTGGCATGCCAACAGCGCTCATTAACTCAATTGCGCGTCGTGCAATTAAACTGGTTTGCTCGGCGGGTTTGGCTAACACGGTATTTCCGGTGACGATGGCTGCGACAACTTGGCCCAAAAAGATTGCTAGTGGGAAGTTCCACGGGCTAATACACACCACAACACCGCGCGGTTCTAGGCGTTCGTCTTGTGCTAACTCTTCGGCGCGCGCTGCATAGTAACGACAAAAATCCACGGCTTCGCGTACTTCGTCAATACCGTCTTGGGCAACTTTACCGGCTTCTTTGATACACAGTGCAATCAGTTCATCCATGTGGCGCTCAAGAATATCCGCCGTGCGTCGGAGTAATTCGGCGCGTTCACTAACGGGTGTAGTGCTCCAGCTGGTAAACGCGGCTTGTGCTAAGTCGAGTTTCTTGAGCATTGCTTCCGCTTCGTCGAAGACATGAAAGCCGATGACTTCGTGATGATTGGCTGGGTTTTTGACTAAATGAGCCGCTTGAGGAAAGTCTTCGGCGCAACCAATGTTATCTTTTGCCCAGCGATCACAGGCCAATTTTAAATCTTCTAAAGTATTCAGATCGGTTAAATCCAAGCCTTTAGAATTATTTCGCTCTTGACCATAGAGTTCAATCGGCTTTTGAATCTGTGTGTTAAATTTAGTTTTTAAGCGCTGCGTTTTTTCCACTGGATCTTCAAGCAAAGCTTCCACGGGTTGACGATCATCAACAATCGCATTGACGAAAGAACTATTGGCACCATTTTCCAATAGACGCCGAACTAAGTAGGCTAATAAGTCTTCATGGACCCCAACCGGCGCGTAAACGCGACACTGAATCTTATCTTGAGTAACCACTTGATCATATAAAGTGTCGCCCATGCCGTGCAGACATTGAAACTCAAAGCCTTCTTTATCATCACCAGCAAGTTCTAAAATAACCGATGCAGTGTAAGCATTGTGCGTCGCAAATTGTGGATAGATGGTGTCGCGATAATCCAATAAGCGATTAGCACATGCGTGATAGGAAACATCTGTGGATGATTTGCGGGTAAACACCGGAAAGCCATCAAGCCCGTCCATCTGGGTATTTTTAATTTCAGTATCCCAGTAGGCGCCCTTTACCAAGCGCACCATCATTTTTCGACCGACTTTTTCGGTTAGCTGTTTGAGCCAATCAATAACAAAAATAGCGCGCTTTTGATACGCTTGGACCGCGAGTCCAAATCCTGTCCAGTCGCCCAAGTCGGAGTCCGAGAAAACTTTCTCGATAATGTCGAGCGAGATGTCTAATCGTTCTGACTCTTCCGCATCAACAGTTAAACCGATATCGTACTTTTTGGCTTTTAAGCACAGCTGCTTTAAGCGCTCGGGAATTTCTTCCAACACGCGCTCGCGATGAGACAGTTCATAGCGTGGATGAATAGCCGAAAGTTTTACTGAGATCCCGGGGCTGCGTCGAGGACCTTTGCCATCAGCCGCTTTTCCTATGACTTCAATGGCATCGGAGTAGGCTTTGTAGTAGCGATCGGCATCGGCCATTGTGCGCGCGCCTTCACCGAGCATATCATAGGAGTAAACATAGCCTTTGGTTTCTTTGTCACGAGCGCGTTCAACGGCGTCTTCAATGGATTCACCCATTACAAACTGCCGCCCCATTACTTTCATAGCAATATTCATTGCGCGGCGGATCACCGGCTCGCCTAAGCGGCCAAGAGTTTTCTTTAATAGACCATATTGTTCTTTCTTGCGCTTGTCGGTGTAATTCACCATATTGCCGGTGAACAACAGTCCCCAACTTGAAGCATTAACGAAGATAGAGTCGCTGGCACCCAGGTGGGGTGTCCATTGGCCTTTGGATAACTTATCGCGGATCAATTCATCTTGAGTTTTCTTATCCGGAACTCGCAGTAAAGCTTCCGCTAAACACATTAGCACCACACCCTCTTCGGTGGAGAGGGAGTACTCATTTAACAGTGCATCGACACCGCCATGTCCCGCCTGTTCGCGACGGATCTGAAGTACCATTTTGCGTGCGCGTTCCCAGGCTCGGCTGCGAGCACTCATACTGACTTCCGCATGTGGCAAAATTAGGTCAACCGCTTGGCTCTCATCGATGCGATAAAACTCGCGAATCTTCTGCCGTAACGGATCTTCAGTTTTCAGTCGATCATGGAATAACATAATACCTCGCTCCAAGGCCGGATTAGGACAAATTTTTGTGGCGTTTTAGCCGCTTTCTAGGGGCGCAACGATACCCGTTTATTGCCCATAAAACTAGCCCAAATTGTGCGTTTGATAGTCATCATGGCTATATCAGTCGCTAGGATCAATCCTAGTCGCATGGCGCCGTGCATTTAGCTCTGACTTGAGCGCAAGGATAGGCTCGAAAGCATTGCGCGACTTGCTATTTAACTATCTGATATTTAAGGTTTAAATTGCACTCTTTCGGCTGCGTTAGCGAACCTGTTTGGGGGCCTTTGTGTTCTGGTACGACCTGTTCTTGAAAGGTAGCGCGGCAAGCGACTTGAATAAACTATTTGAGGCGCTTGATCACAGCGCTAATTTTGCTTGCATTTCGCTCGATTGATTTTATACTTCGCGCACTCGAAGTGCACGACCCAGACGACCCTTGCTTGTCGTCGAGCTGCGTACGGCCACGAGTCCAACAGGGGTTGGGAAGTGAACGCAGAATAGGGTGACTTATGAGTGAAATGTCGGATATTGCGATTGCCAGTCAAGCGCGGGAGAGTGAGCTGTTTGCCAAGTTGGCACAGGATCTCTGCGAGCAAGGTTACAGCGTACAATTGAATGCGGTTGATTTAACTTTGTGTGAGCAATTGTTTCATTGTGTTCATGACTTAACACCAGAAAAATTCACACCGGCTGGCATTGGGCGCGAGCAGCAAAATATGCACAACCGGTTTGTGCGTAATGATACGATCTGTTGGATTGATGGCGTTTCAGAAGCGGGTGCGGATTGGCTCGGTTTTGCTGAGCGACTTCGACAGTTTTTGAATCAACAACTTTTTCTCGGGCTGTTTTCATTCGAAACCCATTTCGCGCATTATTCACCAGGCGATTTTTATCGCAAGCATCGCGATGCCTTTAAAGGTGAAGCTAACCGTGTGCTTTCTGTCGTCCTTTATTTAAACCCTGGTTGGCAAAGTAGTGATGGCGGCGAGCTAGTGATTTACAACGATGATAATAAAGAGCTACAAAAAGTGTTGCCGAGTTTTGCTACCTTAGTGGTTTTCTTGAGCGAAGAGTTTCCCCATGAAGTCTTGGCAGCTCAGCGCGATCGCTATTCGGTTACCGGTTGGTTCCGATTAAACGCATCGAGCGCCGATAAGATCGACCCGCCGCGTTAAACCGTCGTTAAAACTACCGCGAGAGCGGTTAGGCTAGTAACCAAGTAATGCTCTCTGTCAACGCAGCCGTTTGTGCTTTGCTTCAATCGGTGAATTGTTGTAAGGTTGCTACAGCGCTGTTAGCTAATGACTCCGATTATGAATGCTGATATCCCTCGTTGGAACGATAATTACCGAGTTACCGAAGTCCCGATTTTCGACTGTGAGCACTTTAATGTTGAGCAAGCGCGACGACAGTTTTCGGTGTTCGATGACTTTTCACCACTCGATAGCATTAACGCCTATGCTGTTGTGTTAGACGCCAATGCGCGGATTTTTTACCTCAATGACAATGTCTGTCAATTACTCAAAGTTTCTTTAGATGACGTATTTAAATCACATTGGATAGAAGATTTTATTCCTATTGATCAGCACTTAGAGATGCAGCAACTTTTTCGAGCTGCGATGGGAGGTATTACCGAACCGTTTCTGCATTATGTGAATGATGTTCAAGACCGCTATGGTGATATCCACTCCTTGTTTTGGCTTAATAAATTTATCTATGATGGAATAGGTCGAGTGATTGGCAGCGTGAGTCTGGGGTTCGATTCAACTGAACTTAATTCAGGCTTAACTTTAAACATTCCGCTCGATCTTAATGCCTGATTAATTCTACTGGCGTGGTGCCCTCGGGGCTTGCTGATAGGGTAATGTGTTGTGGCATAGTAATGATAAACTCCGTACCTGAGTTCACCTCTGAAACAACTTTGATTTCGCCGCGCAGCACTTCATTCACCCACAAATATACTAAGTGTAACCCCAATCCAATATGGCCATGACCGCGACCGGTGGTAAAGAATGGATCAAACAAACGTTTTTGCTTCTCGGTATCAATACCAACGCCATAATCTTTAACAATAATGGTAACGGTGTTGTCGCGGGTTGCTGAAAATTTCACGTCAATTTTTTTAATCGCATTAACGGGGTAAGCATGATAAATCGCATTTTCGATTAAGTTTTGAACCACCAGCGAAACAAAGCCTGGATCATGAGTCAACGGAATCGATTCATCAAACATTAGCTTAACTTGGGCTTGATGTTCTTTAAATAATACATCCAGTGCAGAAACCAAAGCGTTAAGGGTATCGTTGAGAACGAATTCGCGTAAGCCATCTTGCTTACGGTCAGCGGCAAACCGCTTAAAACTCGATATTTTATCACTGGCAGCGTTTAAGCTATTTTCAAAGATTGCCAAACCTTCATGCAATGCTTCAATGGTTTCAGCTGCATTGGCATTGGTATTAGAGTTTAACTGGTTTAAATAGCTTTTTAGTTCACTGGTTATGAGTTGCATGCTGCCAATGGGAGTGTTGAGCTCATGGGCGACGCCAGCGACAATTAGGCCTAGTGCCGAAAGCTTTTGTTCTTCGATTAATGATTGCTGCATGTGCTCATTGCGCTCAAACGCGCGCGATAATTGTCGGTTGACTAATTTTAGACTCGCGCGCTCAGCATTGAGTTCCCTTACATGTTGGTTGCGCTGTTCGGATAACGTGAAAAAGCGATGCAGAAAGAACAGGGTTAAGCCGGTCATCAACAATAGCGAAAGACTGATCCACCAAAAAACATTCTGTTTTATCCCTGCTACATATTCATCGGAAAGTCGTGAAATCAGCACTAAGTCGTTGGCGCGGTTAAAGTCAACTAACGGATGACTGGATGAGCGAGAGCGGGCGAACCAAGCATTACCGCTATGTCCCAATTGTTGATCATTGATATTGTGAATACTACTCCAAAAGGATGGGTTTTGATTACGCAAATTATGCTCGGCTTGATTGAGCAAATGCCCCCATTCATAGTTATTATCGGGGTGCTTGAGCCAATAGCCTTCGCGATTGATAATTTCAAAAAATAGTGGCGGAGATGATTGGATGTTTTTGAGTGTTTGCGTAAAGTCAAAATTTAATACCACCAAATAACGTTGCTGATTATAGATGAGTGGTTTAATCGCGCGAAATGTAGGGCGCAGCGGACGTTCGATTACGCCAAATTCCCGGTTGAGGTCGATGGCGGTAAATAGTGACTCAAATTCACCAATCTGCTGGCCCGCGATAAAATAATCACGACTGGCTTTATTTTGCAACCGATCAAAGTTATAGCTAATAAGGTTATTTGCAGAATTTTTTTCATAGCGTACGAGCTCGTCGCCGCTTGGTGCTAGTAAGCGCATTTGATAAAGATTGGGCGTGGTGGTGAAAATTTCTATCAGCCACTCTGGCATGTTTTGGTAACGCTTATAGAAAGACTCAGCGGTGACGGGTACTGGTAATTCAGCCATCATGGACTTAAACGCCTCTAAGGTAAAACCCGATATTTTAAGTGCGTCAACAAACGCTTGGTCGAGTGTTAAGCTGGCCTTAAAAATTTGATTTTTTTGCCGATCTTCCCAGGGGTCCAAGTAGGCATTGGTGACAAACTGATAACTCATAATGCCGCTGATAAGCGCTAGCAGCACTACGACTCCAAGAAGGCTAAAGTAAATAAAGGAATAGGGCTTAAATGACCGAGCTTGGATTAGGTTAGTCATGATCCAGAAGCGCCAAAGCATCCCGCTCGCTAAGCGGTTTGGAGAACCAATAGCCTTGACCATATTGGCAGCCAAGTGCTTTTAACAATTCGGCTTGATAGCTGTGTTCAATCCCTTCCGCAACAATATCTAAATTAAATTGATGCCCTAACTTTATAATGGCTTCTACTAAGTGATAGTGTTGGTTATTCGGTTTGATTTTATTGACAAACATACGATCGATTTTTAATACGTCGGCGGGTATTTGCGCTAAGTGTGACAGCGATGAATAACCAGTGCCAAAGTCATCAATGGAAATGCGAAACCCATGTGCTCGCAGTTTACTGAGCGCTTGTTCTATCTCGGTAAAACTTAGCATGGCTTGACTTTCGGTGATCTCAACCACTAAGTTTTGCCCGGCACTGCCGCTGGCCCCAGCGTACTCTATTAACTCGTCAATAAAGCTGGGTTGCTTGAGATCTTGAATTGATAAATTGAACGATAACTGCAATCCACTTTGGACCTGGATAAGCTTTTTATTGAATTGGATCAGTTGCCGAAACACCAGTGCGTCGAGAGACTCAATAAACCCTGCTTTTTCCGCCAGCGAAATAAACTGGTCGGGAGGAACCACTGTGCCGTCATCTCGGGTCCAACGCGCTAGCGCTTCAAAGCCAATTACTGTACCACTGAGCAAATCAAACTTGGGTTGATAGTGCAAAAACAATGACTCTTGTTCAATTGCTTCTTTGAGCGCTTCTGACAATAGCATTTGCTCTTTGACATCAGAGCGTAATTTTTCATGAAAGCAAAATGCATTGAGATTACGGTTTTTAGCTACTTCTAAATGCAGTTCAGCATCCGCTAAAACTTCATCGCCGCTGCGCTCTTTTGCGTGCGTTAAAGGGTATAGCATGCAGCGTAAGCCAATACGACGTTTAGTCGTTTCACCATAGGGTTGGTTAAGTGCTTCACAGATATTGTCGAGGTTTACTATTGTTTCTGGCTTAGTGATAATGGCCAACACGCCACGACTGATGCGTGCGATGACTGAGCTGTCTCCAAACAAAGATTCTAGCCGTACTTTAATTGCGCGCAATGAGTCTAATACCATAGAGTAACCAAATACCGACTTTAATTCATCGTAGGACTTGAGTTGTACTAGCAGAAGAGCTTGATGTTTAATATCGTTAAGTAAGGCTAACCTGAGTTCTTGCTCGAGTTGATTACGGTTATAAATATTTAGATCACTGTCTTTGAACGCTAATCGTTGTAAATTTTCGAATAGCGCAACATTGACTAATCCGCTGCGCACATTCTCACAGAAAACTTGCAGTAGTGCGATAACTGTTTCGCTGATCTCGACGCGCGAGATAATAATGACAAAGTAGGACTTCAAGTTCATTCGCGAATCATTAAAGTACAGCAGGGTACGCTGACCATCAAATTGATGTTGACCAGTTGCGCGCGCTTTTTCGAGTAACTGTTGAATAGACTGTTCGTTAACAATGCGAGCCGCCGTTTGTGGCGAATGCTTGAGTGGCCCACTAGTGGCAATAATTTCACTACTGGCGTCTTCGAGATGGGTTTGCGCACACACAATACCACCATCCGTAGCTTGGCACAGCTGTGAAATGGCATCCAATACAGTATCAGAAAAGGATTGTAGCTGTTTTAATTGATTTAAATTTTGGGTTTGATTAATAATAATTTGCAAGCCAAGCTTCGCTTGGTTTAGCCGGTGTATTTGTTGGTAGTTGCGAATATTGGCGGTTATCAAAGAACGCAAGTGGGGAGCCGACATTTCTTGCTTTTCACAATAGTTGTCGATATCAAGGGATTGCAACAAGTCATCGCGTGGCGCCATGCCGGGTTGACCGGTAAGTACAATAATGCGGGCTTCGTGATTACCGATAGTTTCGCGGATAGTTTTAATAAATTTAATCCCGCTATCGTCCTCTTCCATGACGATATCGAGCAAAATCACCGCGATGTTTGGGGTATTGCGTAGAATATCGGCGGCGGAAGCAATGTTAAAAGCGCTAAGCAGCTTAATTGGCTTACCATTGACGCGGTGTTGGCGTAGGATAAAGCTTAGCGAATCTTGATATTGCTGGCTGTCTTCTACCGATAATATCGTCCAAGCCTCAGGCTCGTGAAAGTCCAGCGAATTTGTTGCTGTTTGCGTTAAATTGCTCACGTGTGAAACCCATTCATTTAATGATCGAGTCAATTCAGCGCAGAGCTAAATGTAAAAGTGCTTTGGTAAACAGACGCGATCACACTGCATATTCATCGGTTAACAAGCGGTCGGCTATAGAAGTCTCCATGCTAGCCGTAAAATCCCCTTTCTATTACTCAAGGTTTAGTCAATAGTTGTATGTAATTCAAGGTAAAAGCTGAAAAAAGCGGATTGAATTCACACTTTCTTAAACAGGGCTTTGGCGGGCGATTTACAGAAAGAAAAGTTATAGCCAGTCCGATATTTACTCCTTTCGATGAGGGTGCGCTCACTTTCACATTATCGACCCTCTATCGAGCGGTCTCAACCATGCTATGAGGAGAGTTACGTTGGACGAGGCGCCATAGCATAGAGCAAGTACAACACTGATGATTTCAGTTAAAGACAGTTGGAGGTCGTTGATACTCGAGTTGCTCCTCAACGATTCGTGGAAAGACTTTGCCAGAACCCGAGAGAGCCCTCCCTTAAGCGAGAGCCTCCCTTATGAGCCCTTTCCGATCAGTGCTAGCGGCGTCGTTTTTGCAGCTGCGTAAAAAAGCCCGAGCTCACCAAAGTGACCAATAAACCCATCACAAAAACGGTTAAAAACATACCAAAGAACTGCATTGAAGGCTGCATCCACATAGATTTTTCGGCTTCTAGCTGTGCAATCACGGCTTCGATCTCGGCGGCAGGCGCCGCGCTGGCGCGCACAGACTCGATATAAAATTGGTAATACTGTTCCATAAATTCAGGGTTGAACCAGTGAATGTAGGCTAAATTGTAAAGGCCAAAAGCGGTGGCTGCGAGAGTACTGATACCCAGCCCAATTATCACGAAATGCCAAAATTTGACTGCGCTTTCATGGCGGCGCCACTCGTTATGAGCTAATACAATCATCGCCAGTGCGCAAAGCATCGCACTATAGCCAATAATCTCTCCAGTCGTGTAGTTGGCAGGGCCTTGCTCGAGCAGTATTGCCGACAGGCCAGTGATACCGATCAAGATGACAATGGCCAAGCCGCCGTATTTTAACGTGGTGGTAAACATAGAAGTCTCCTTTCCCAAAAGTTGAGCGCCGAGCGTGCCTTTTTGTTCATTATCTTTCCATCACCCAAATGGGTGAAGAGTGTTTATTGTATAAGTTTCAAAAGTTTAGCTTCGGCGACCGCTTGAGTTCGATTACTTACTCCCAATTTAGAGTAGAGATTATTAAGGTGCGTTTTGATGGTATTGGGTGACAGGGTCAATAGATTAGCCAGCTCTTTATTGCTGTAGCCATGGCTTAGTAAATCGATAATTTCTAATTCTCGGGCACTGTATTTTGCGCGCTCATGGGCATCGAGTGGTGCGGCTTTTGTTAGCGTTGCAGAGTGCGCCGAGTGCATCAAGCGATAAGTTACGGCGATCCCGAGGACTAAGAAAAAGCTGCCAATAATGGCGAAATATAGAAATATATTCAGCTGATAGCGGAAGAAAAAATGCTCAAGAGTTTTTAATAGCAGCATCAAGGCAAATAACAGGGTTGCGTATTTTATAATCAGCCATTTCATAGGGAGTGAGTAATGGATGCTCAGCGAATCGGATTAGTCGTTGTTGCTAGCATACCAGAATTATGAGCGATTGTTGCTGATACTCGGTGCTATCACTAAGTAAAAGCCGGCTCACAGGGAGCCGGCTTTTGATGGACAAAAGGTGAGGATTACAGTGACTCAAGCGCTTGTGATTGCGCAGGGTGAATAGTAACGTAACCATTTGGAGCAATGGTTTTGCTTGCTGCTGCCGGGCGTACGCCGGTGCGGAATAAACGCACATCAAACATATCGTATTCGAGGCCCAGTGAGAAACCATAATCGCCACTGCTGGCGCTATCGAAACGAAAGCGAGTAATCGCTTGAGTCGTATTGCTGGTGCCTTTCATATCAACGTGACGGTACACGCGGGTTTGTAAAAAACCAATGCGTAAATCATCAAACTGAGCCGGTAAATTTGGCTCGCTGATTTGGTTG
>JABXHQ010000091.1 GCA_013373545.1 Gammaproteobacteria bacterium | reverse complement strand
GTGTAAGCGTAAACTCATGGTACTTATCTCGATGTCTCCATAGTGTTACGGTAACTGCAGCTCCCATGCTTGCTGCTAATGTACGTAAAAAATTTGATAAACCTAATGCCGCGGTAGTACTACTGGGTGGTATTGTTGAAAGTATAATATTGTTAATCGGAACAAAGAAGAATGCGACGCCTAATCCAAGCAGAAGTCGGGGTAAGAAGAGGGATTCAAAAGAAACGGTTGTCGGGAACAAAGAAAACCATGCAGATGTAGCAAAAAATATTAACAGGCCTACCGCGCATAACCAACGTCCATCTACTGCTTTAAGCGCTTTTCCGATCAGAAATGAGAAAATTAACATTAAAATTCCAACGGGCGCCAAAGCAAGTCCGGCCCAAGTAGCCGTATAGTTTAGTGTTCCTTGTAGCCAAAGCGGATAAACAACTGTAATACCTACAGAGGCAAATACCACGAGTGATTGAATAGTGACGCCGACAGCGAAGTTTCGGTCACGGAATAATGATAGGAGAATAATCGGGTTGTTTCGATGGGTTACCCACAAAACCATGTAACTCAGACATACTACCGCGACCACAAGGCAAGTGGTAATAAAGTTTGATTCGAACCAATCATCCTCGGGACCAAACTCTAAAAAGACCTGTAAGGCACCCACACCGATAAATAATAGAATCATTCCGATATAATCGATAGGGACCTTTTCTGTTTTCGTTTCATAGTCTTTAAGCTTTAACCAAAGATATACCGACGCAAAAATACCTAATGGTAGGTTAATCAAAAAAAGTATTGGCCACTGGTAATAGTCAGTAATCCAACCGCCCAACACTGGACCGATAATCGGCGCTATTCCAATCGATGCAGACCAAAATGCAATTGCTGTTGGCTTACTCTCTTGCGGAAATATCATGATGAGTAATGAGAGTGATAAGGGGACTAAAGGACCCGATACTAATCCTTGCAAGAATCGAAAAAGAATTAATGCATCGATAGTTGTTGATAGCGCGCAGAGCAATGAGCAAACAGTGAACAGCATTGAGGAAGCGCAAAACAGTTTAACTTCGCCAGTGCGTTGGGCAAGTCGCCCGGTTAGTGGCATGACTAGTGCAGCGCCAAGACTATAAGCAACAATAGCAGCCGTTCCTTCACTTAGACTAATGCCAAAGCTGCCACTAATGGCAGGAATCGACACGTTAATAATCGTAGCGTCGAGCAACTCAATAAAAGCTATAGAGCTAATTAAGATCGTAATGGTAGCTAATACGAAAACGTCAAACTTAGGCTTATCCAACAGGTTGCTCCGCGGAGTAAAGCTTTAAGTTATCTTCGATTACTTGATTAGCCGCGGCCGTCGCCTTGTTGATGGCTGTGCTATCTTGGCGCTCAGCGAACCCTATCGAATTAGTTTTGTTTTGCTTGGTAGGCAGGTTAGTGGGCTCATATCGGTGCACCTTTACGGAGGTTGATAGGCCTAACTTTAGTCGGTTGAATCCGTCTTGCTCTGGAAGAATTCTAATTCTTACTGGCAGTCTTTGTACTACTTTTACCCAATTACCGGTAGCATTTTCTGGCGGCAATAAGGATTGGAGACTTCCCGTTGTTGGATTTATTCCGACGACTACTCCTTTTAGCTCAGTTTCGCCGGCGAAAATATCGGGATAGATTGTTGCTGTTTGTCCGATGCGAATATTTTGTAATTGGTTTTCTTTAAAATTAGCATCAACCCATAGATCATTGAGCGGAACGATTGCCAGTAATGCTTGTCCTGCCGAGAGATGCTGGCCTTTATGTAAGCGGCTTTGCGAAACATAACCTGCGATAGGTGCTTTGATTACTCGACGCTGATTTTCGATGAAGGCTTGAATGTACAATGC
This sequence comes from Gammaproteobacteria bacterium, assembly GCA_013373545.1. GTDB lineage: Bacteria > Pseudomonadota > Gammaproteobacteria > Enterobacterales > Kangiellaceae > Pleionea. The sequence goes on along the minus strand of JABXHQ010000091.1, from coordinate 10,856 downwards.
TTTATGCTGTTGCACGGTAGGATGATTGGCAACCGAATGTTGTAACTGGTTAGCTTTAGCGGTTAAAAGCTCTTGGTTTTTTTGGTGAGTGAGCTTTGCTGCCTCGTACTGATGGCGAGATTGGTCGAGCTCATTTTGGGAAATATTGTTAGTGCTTGATAATTGGCTTACGCGCTCTAAAGAGCGCTTGGCATTTTCTAAAATTACCTTTGAGGTGGCAACCGAAGTTTTAAGTGACTTCAGCATCTGCTTCTCATAGATAACATTTTGAACGGCGTGCGCCAGTCCTATTCTTGCTTGCTCTAGTTTTATTATCGAATCCGTTGGATCTAATAGTGCAAGCGCTTGCCCTTGCTCAACATAATCGCTGTTGTCGACATAAACATCTAGCAGAACGCCATCAAGATAGCTACTAACTCGGTTTATATCGCCAGCGATGTAAGCATTGTGAGTGCTCTCATAGTTGGCAAAAAATAATTGATTGCTGCCCCAATATACTAAGCCTGCGAGCAAAAAGACTGCGGTTAGCAGCAGTCCTTTCTTGGGTAATTGAGTTTTGGTGATACTTGAACTCTTTTTAGTATTGGAAGTTTGCTCATCAATACTTCCTGAAGTTGGCTCGGTACTGGTTAATGGATCTTCAAAATCACGCTTCATCGGAAACTCGCAAGTAGATTCATTATTAGATTAGGGGGGTGAAATTACGACTGGCTAAGAACTCCGGACGCGGTGAAGGCATTTCTAATAAACAGTTACTTACTCGATTGTAGGAAATAAAAATCCCTCGTCGATCCCATGGTGAAGAGTTGTAGCTGGACGAGTGAAGTAGATTGCTATGGAAAAATAATACACTGCCTTTTTTTCCTTGGGCTGATTTGATGCCATAGGTATTGATCATTTGTGCTAGGAACTCTCGTGACAGCTTGTACTTAAGCTCTTTTGCTGTTGTTATCTGCCAGTTCTCGCCGCCATCCTGAGCGCCGTAAGGCCGCGAGTGAAGTTCGTCGCTTAAACGATAGTTTTGTGACTTTGGAATAAGACACATCGGCCCATTAAACTCATTTACATCATCAAGAAAGATAACCGCGGTTAACGCCTCTGGCTCAGGCATGCCATCTTCTTTATGCCAGAACCAATAGTCTGAATGCCATTCCCAAACATCGCCATCGAAAGCCCTTTTGGTATTAATTTTATATTGGTGAAGGTAAACATCTCCGTCGAGTAATTGTTTAGTTGGCTCAAGAATCTTTGGCGTTCGCATTAGCTGATTCATTGTTTGACTTACGAAGTGTGGACCATTAATGCTACGAACGGTATGCTGGTCTTGTTCGTGAACTAACGCATCATTTGGGTTTTTTAATAACGTCTCAGTTTCAATTGATAATGCATCAATTTCATCTGATGAAAAGACATCTTCAACGATTAGATAGCCATGTTCTTGATAGAACTCAATATTCGATTGCTGTAACTTCATTTTTTATCCTTAAACAAAAAAATAGCAAATATTATTCAAATAATGCAATGGGAGAAAATAGTGCGCCTGAAGTTGCGTTGACAACTCCTGTGTCGCTGCTGGGTGTGCCTCGATACAATAGACCGCCAAATTGGTCGTCAAAAATATAGATGCCGAAGCAGCAAAAGTCATGATCAGGCAGGATAAGCTGCGGATCGTTGCATTTCGCTTGTTCTACATAACGCTGTACGATATAGGGGACCGATTGTTGCCGTGCAGATTCTATCTTGTTAACCCATACTTCATCGGTACAAGTTTTTCCGATGACAACTTCGCCGCCACATGAGCCAACTACGGGCTTTAATATATAGTCGTCTTGAAATTCAATTAGATGGCTATTGCCAAAATTGCGCAAAAAATCTGTGTTAGGAATATGTTTTTGAATGAGATCAATTTCATCTGACGTTAGCATTGCGTCAAAGAAGCCATTTGATAACAGCGCAATATTGCTTTTAGTCTCAAGAACACTTGCGATAGGATGACCGATTAACTTCAATAAGCTTTGATCAATTAGCGGGCTAAGCTGGCTGTAGAAGTCTAATGCGATTTGATTCTCATAAAATATATCGTATGGAAAATTACTGTAGAGATAATCTACTCGTCGATTATTATACATTAATCCGCTTTCAGTAATTGTTAGCTCAGCAATTTTTGCGGCTACTACGTCAAATCCATGATCGCGCATACGTTTGTGAAAGTCTGGGCGGTAGAAACCGGCTTCAATATCGTCGTCTGGGTCAATAACTAAGTCGATGGTCAGCTGATGAGAATCACTGCGATTAGGTTTGACTATCGGATACCAAACGTCATCAACGTCGATATAGCGAAGGTTTATATTATCTGGAATAGCGTCAAGTTCATGCGCTTGTTGAAGTGAAATATATCGATTTAATACGCCTAAACCTCCTAAAGCAGACGACACGTTAAACTCAAGAAGCTTCAAGTCTTGACCATCAAAAATGAAGTCAGGCCGCAAACTATTGTGTGAGTTTTTAAATTTGAACGCATGCTGATTATCTAAAATCCATTGTCTAAAATTTCCGGTAATTCCTTGTTGTTCAAGAAGCTCGCTAAGATTGCGCGTATTTAACACGCAGCGAAATAGCGCGTTCTTTAGAGTTAAAGCAATATCAAACCATTGTTGAGCTTTCTCTTGCGCAATAAGCGGGCTGGGGACTTGAACCTCACCATAATTTTTATGGATTTTTTTTAGTTCTTCATTGATTGCTTTAGAAACAGCCGATAGCCCTGCGGTGTCATGACCGTATAGTTCTTCTAGTGTTCTTGTCATTGTAAAATTCTTTTGTTTGATTTTTTATATTTGTTAGCGACCAAAACCAAGCTAAATATTTTTAGCTTCCCAAATACGATACTGGCGATAATCTTCGGCAATGATTTCCTTATCCTCATGTACAAGGAAAAAGGCTCCAGGACAGGTCTTAACGTCAACTGTTTCAGTCAGAACTGCACCGTCTTTGGTTCGAAAATTGATATTCACAAATGAAGGTAAACTAGAAAGAAACGTTATAAATTTTTCATGCGATAGCGTTTTATTGCCACTGGATATTATATGTACGCTGCGCGCATGCTTAACTAGCTGGTACTGCTGACACCTGTTGGAAAAATCCGTTTCATCTAAATAGGCTAAGCTTGCAAGCTCGACTTGATCGCTTCCCGTCGCTAATTGGATGGCTACTGGATTAGCCGCGCCAGAGACTCGCGCCGCAGTTTCAATTAAGTATGGTCCATTACGTGTAATTATTACTTCGGAGTGACCAGCGCCGGTCTTCACCCCTAAGACATCGAGAACTCTATTAATGTATTGGCTTAGATCTTGAACCTCCTGGTCTTGCGGATTGCACAAATCATCAAAATCATAAATGTTTCGTCCCTGCTCGGTCAGTCGTTTACTAACTTTCCATACATCGGTTAATTTATGCGTGCCGTCTAGTGAGGCTGTATTGATTACGTACTCTTGACCTTCGAGGTATTCTTGAACCAGTAGATGGGTATTTTCACAACGTAGAATATTAATTGTGCCTAAAATATCCCTAAAACAAGGTGCCAGATCGGCTTTGTTATCACAAATATATACATTATCTGAGCCACCACTATCCACGGGTTTAATGACAAACTTCTCACATGGGTTGGTTTCTAACCACTTTACCGCTTCATTAAGTTGATTGGTTTTAACTTGAGCGGCAGCAGGGATCTTAGCGGCTCTAATGGCTTCAACCATTGCAAATTTATCGCGGCGTAGGTAGGAGGTTGAAGGGTCGTTACCCTTTAAATTAAGCGCTTGAGAAAGTTGGTCGGTAAGCTCTATTCCAAATTCAGTCGCCGAGAATACAATGTCGCAATCAACGTCTTTAAATTTCGCAACTAAGTCTTCAAAGCGATACTCATTGGCGATGATAACCTGCTCAAAAACATTAGGATTAAATGAATATCCAAGCGCTTGCTCAAGCGACATTTTCGAAATGACTGCGATACAACGCCGATGTTTAAGAAACTCATCCGCGACTATGACGCCAGCAAAAATTGGATCGACCAGTACCGCTAAAGGCTGGCTTGCTCTATCGAGTTTCACGTGTCCTACCTCAGTTAGTCAATGATTGGTTAACGTAAAGGGTAAGAAGAGCCTGAAGGCTTCTTCTTCTTGCTAAATAACTTTTTAAATAACCGGATAATTACACTCGGTTTTTTAGGCTGCTCTTTATCTTCTTTTAATTGATTCATTTTTCAGTCTCGAGTTACTTGTCTAAAACGTTATCTGCGATTAGCCGGGCTACTTCACGATACCCTAGGTCATTAAAGTGTAAGTGATCGATATAGATGTTTTCGTTAATAACGCTCGTCGACTTGAGTAGTTCATTCATATCGGCAAATTTAATTTGATTACTTTGGCAAGTATCGGCAATAAGGCCCGCGTAGCGCTTGTGGAGCTCAGGGGTGCAGAGCTTTTCAAAAAGGCGCCAAAAGTTATTTGCACAGCCATCAATCGCATCGAACATACGTTGCTCATCATCGTGAAACTTATCTTTGGTCCACGTCGATAGTGGTTGCAACACAAAGGTTAGTTTTGTATTGGTCTTCGCTAGTAACAGCTTCCATTGCGTTAAGGCGTCGGTGGTAACCTTGGCTGCTCGTACAACTCGATCTTCAATGCTTACTGATTCATCCGATAGAATAACTTCGGAGTGATTTTCAGAGTCTAGCCATTCCTCGAAAGCATCCTTCATCTTGCCAAAGAACGAACGATTATCACCTACTGCCGCTGATGCATAGGAGTTTGCTCGTTTCTTTAAATCTTCGTTGTAGGCATTCATGTAATGCTGAAATTCGTAAGAGTAATAATAACGACCGTGCTCGGTGGCTAACTCATCGGGTAAACCTTCTAGCGTTAAAGTATTCAAACCGCTAAGTACAACAACATTATTGATTTTGGGAAATCGATGTTGATGCATCAAAAACATAATTAGCTCTTGCGGTGCATTGTAACCGCGTGCACCAAAATTTAGCCAAGTCTCGCCGGTTAGTTGCGAGAGGCGCGAAGCCACGGTATCGGCATCGGTAGTTGTTCCTGTGCCCATGGCAGTCGAACCACCAACCACTAAATTGATCGGTTTCGAGTTATCAAAATTAGCGACAGAAACAGTTTCTCCGCGCGGACCAAGGCCTTTACGAAAACCGAGATCATCAGTATTGATCACTTTTGAAACATAGTTTTTATGATGGAAAAACATTGTATAAGGAAGCCATCGGACTCCCAAATACATGAACTCGTCATATTCTTCTAGCTGTGGTGTTAGTCGATAGCATTCAGCAACCGCTTCGGCGTGGGTCATTTGATTCATTTTACTACTCACTTTTCTGCTAGGGTTGAATAATGCTTATATGAACTAGAGTTTGGCTTTCTAGTTAGCGTCATCGGATCTTTAACTAAACGATAAACGGTACCTAACGGCCAAAGCAGCACAACAAATACAACTGCAGAAACTAATGCGATAATGGAACTTGTCAAAAAAATAAAGAAATTTTTCATTTGTATATAACCTTAATCGAGAGCGAACTCTTTTTTCCAGTCGATAGATTCTTCCCAGTTTGGCTGTTGTGTTTTGTCTAACACGAACGAACCAAGTACAAGATAATCCATTGCAGTTCGCATAAAGCAGGTGTAGGCGTTCTCTGGGCTTTCAACAATAGGTTCGCCGCGAACATTGAATGACGTGTTAACAACAATTGGGCAGTCTGTTTTCTTATAAAATTCGGATATAAGATCGTGGTAAAGGGAATTGCGATCTTTACTCACCGTTTGAATTCTTGCGCTGTAATCAACATGGGTAATCGCAGGGACTTCAGAACGTTTTACTTTTAATTTTTCGATGCCTTGCTTGTTATCATCACCAGCGGAAGTCGCAATTCGCTTATCGTGTCGTACCGGGTGGACAAATAGCATATAAGGACTGTCACTATCCATATCAAACCAATTCGCAGCTTGTTCAGTTAATACCGATGGTGCGAATGGTCTAAATGATTCACGATTCTTTATTTTGAGGTTCATCGTGCTTTGCATTTTTTCGCAGCGAGGATCTCCGAGAATAGAGCGCCCACCGAGAGCTCTTGGGCCAAATTCCATACGACCCTGAAACCATCCAACAACGTTGCCTTGTGCAAGAATATTTGCAACCGTTGGCGCAAGCTTCGAAGATTCAATGCGACTGTAAATAGCGCCTTGTTGATTTAAGTAGGCTTCAATCTGTTCATCGCTGTACTCCGAACCTAAATATCCTCCAAGCATTTGATCATTAATTCCATCCGAATGTCTTGGATTACCTTGACGACTAAACCAACCACAAAGAGCAGCACCTAATGAGCCACCGCTATCGCCAGAAGCTGGTTGTGCCCACACTGATTTAAATAGCCCTTTCTTTTCTAATTTTCCGTTGCTCACACAGTTTAATGCAACGCCACCCGATAGGCAGATGTGATCGGCGCCAGTTTCTTGCTTGATGTTCTTGGCTAACAAATACACTACATGTTCAAGTACAGCTTGTACGGAAGCCGCAAGATCAAATTCTCGATTAGTGAGTTCTGACTCAGGCTCGCGCTTTGGTCCGTCGAATAATTGCGCAAATTTGTCATTGGTCATAGTGTCGCCGATGGCGTAATCAAAATACTCCATGTTTAGCCAAAAACTACCATCAGATTTTATATCGATCAGATTGTCGATGATCGTTTGATAGTATTTAGGTTCTCCGTACGGAGCCAAGCCCATAAGCTTGTATTCACCTGAGTCAACCTTAAAACCACAGAAATAAGTAAATGCGGAATACAAAAGTCCTAATGAGTGCGGGAAGCGAATTTCCCACAGTTTTTCTAACTTGTTATCGCGACCTAACCATGCCGAAGTTGTGGCCCATTCGCCAACTCCGTCAATGCAAAGAACCGCAGCTTCTTTAAATGGACTTGGGTAAAAAGCAGAGGCCGCATGTGATTCGTGATGTGGGATGAAATGCACTTCAGGACAGCGTTCTCCTGCGTTTAGTAAGCTGGATAAACTTGTTTTAATTGTGTTCTTAACATGCAGTTTTTTTGTTAACCAACTTGAGACACTTGAAGGAAATGATTTAATTCCTGATAGGCCAAAGTTTAAGTATGTCGAAATAATACGCGAGAACTTGGTGTTAGGTTCTTCGTAATAATAAATACCTGAAATTTGCTCAAGTTTTATGTTTGCAGTTTGCAAGCAAAATTTAATGGCATTAATAGGAAAATTAGCATCCTGCTTAATGCGAGTGAATCTTTCTTCCTGGGCTGCAGCAATGATTTTACCATTCTTCAAAACTACAGCGGCGCTGTCATGATAGAAACATGACAGTCCTAATATGTACTGATCCATTCAACCACCCGGTTAGTCTAATTTATTTTGGCAATAGCAAGCCATCTTGCGATCAAAGCAAGAAAAAACTTTGTGAGTAAATTATTTTGGAAAAATTAAAAATCCAAATTAAAAAAATATCCGTTATAAAAAAATAATTTCTACGTCCTGAGAAAAATCGCGCGCATACTATCTTTAAAAAAATATATCCGCAATAGAGTTTTTCATTAAACGAGTTGCTATATCGCAAAAAGATAATAGTGTGTTGCAGAAAAGGTAATATTGCCAAGACTATCGTATAATAATTGTTAGCTAAAAATACTTGACAGATTCTTGTATGTTGACGTATTGAACTTTAAATCTGCTTTTTAAAAAAACAATGGGCGTCTAATGTTTTAAGATGAAAATAACCGAAAAAAATCGACTCATTTAAATATAGATGAATCAACTCTGCGCGATTATTAACCGCGCTTGTAGTATTTTTCTGCTAGATTCTTTACGTTAATCATATTAGTTAAGTGTGCAATCGATAATAGTAAAAATAGTCTCAATATCGATTGAAGCACCAGAAAAATCTTTAGACTTGTATGGCGAAGTTAGTTCAACTCACTGCAGGCACTTAATTGACCAATCTTAGTTTGATAATTGTGGCAAATCGATTGTGCAGTACTGTTATCACCACTTTCGAGCAGTAACCGAACTAAATTTTCGGTGGCTGCTTGATGATATGGATCGATACTCAAAACATGACGAAACCAGATTTCGGCCTCGTCGTGATTGGCTAGTTCGCGGTGACGCTCACCAATTAAGTTACCAATACCCGGTAGCCAAGGACGGACCTTCACTTTTTGTTGTTCGTAAACTCGCGTCATGGCATTGAATGCTTGTTCTAAAGTTTTGAGGGATTGCTCGGGTTGATCTTTGGCTTGATAAATTTCTGATAGATTGATCATTGCTCCCCAGGCATCTGGATTCAACTGTATGGCGGCTTGGTACTCAATAAGTGCTTGGTCGAATTTAGCTTGGCTGGCATAGGCAAAACCCAAAGCACGGCGATTGACCGCATTGTTCGGATCTAAGCGTACCGCTCGTTGTGCGAGTTGCTCTGCGCGTTGCAATGTCGCTTGTGCAGCTTCAGTTGTGGTTCGGCCCGCGCGAATCGCTTGCAGCAAATTATCGTGCTCAATTGGCGCTTCATTGACGGCATTCGGCCAACGTAACACCTTTTGTACTAAGGCATTAGCCAATCCTGATTGACTTGCTGCGTAGTCCGGCGCGGTAGCAATGGCGCGTTGATAGAGTTCGATGGCCGCTTCATTATCGGAGCGAGTGTATTGCGAGTAAAAATCATCGGCTTGACTGGTTAAGTTAGCAGCGGTGATCGTTGCCGGCGCTGCTGGGTTTGTGTCGGTGGCCTCTGTTTGTGCCGTGATAAACCACCACAAAGCCAATGCGACTAAGCCTAGTAGTAGCAGTGGCGCTAGCCATAAACCACGACGGGTGCGATCAGCGGGTTCAGAGCTTTGGCTTGGAGGGTGAATGGCCACGCTTAACCGGTACCCTTTGCGAGGAACGTTTTCAACATATTCGGGTGCTGCTGGGTGATCACTTAAAGACTTGCGTAGGCGAAACACCGCTTGCGCTAAAGCATCATCACCTACAGTGCGATCCGGCCACACCTTTGCGATTAAGACTTCCTTGGTAATCACTTCGCCGGGATTTTCTGCCAACGCTTTAAGCAGTAACAAAGGTGTCGGCTCGAGCCAAAATTCGCGTTCGGAGTCTTGGATATGGCCCGTGTCGAGGTTGACTGTCCAGTGGCCAAGGGCAATAGTAGTGGTAGGTGCGGTCTGTTGCGGCATACTCTAACTAATTGAATTTAATAGATAAAAATCTTGTCAGAAACTTATCAGAAGTTTTTAATAGGTTTATAACTGTATTATTACTCTATTTCACCGATATTAACAGCTCCTAAATTGTAGCCCGTTAAACTTGGAGTTTTGGATGAAATATCAATGCCTGAAAAATATCTGTTCATGGTGGCTGTGCTCGATGATAGCACTCGTGAGTCTCAATACTGCGGCTCTTGCGGCGGAAGTAACCGCTGATACTACAGCTGACTCTGAGCTCTTGAGCCCAGAGCAAATTAGGGCAGACTTTAAGCAGCTTTATCAAAGTCTCAAGCGCGCGCACTATGACCTTTATGCGAACATCAGCGCAGCGGATTACACGGCTGCCTATGAAGACTATTTGGAGCAATTTACTCAGCCACAAAGTCGCGACCAAGTAAACTTGCGATTTCAACAGTTTATGGCGCTCGGCAAAGTTGCTCACGCCAAAATTGATTTGCCTATGCACGCTTTTCAAGCATTTCGTGAACAAGGCGGCAAGGCATTTCCTCTTTATATTAAGGTAGTTGGTGAGCAAATATACGTCAGTGAAAACTACTCTACTGAAACCATTCCCCTCGGAGCTCAATTGATAAGCATTGATGGGGTTGCTATAGGTGAATACTTAGCTCGGCTTAAACGCTATCTCTCCGCCGATACAGAGATTATGGCGAATGGGTTTTTAGAATTTTACTTGCCTATGTTGATCTGGTTTGAATACGGTGCACAGGAGCACTTTTTTGTTACCTATCAATCGGCTGAGGCAAAGCGGGTGACGCGCAAAGTGGCTGCGATGAGTCGCACAGCAATGCAGGCATTAGAGACTTCAGGGCCTGAGCGATTGGAGCTCGGGATGGAGCGGGAGTTTCGAATGTTAGACGGGCAAGTCGGGTATTTAAGACCGGGACCGTTTTTTAATACCGATCCGAATGCTAAGGATCTTTGGGATACGACCAGTTTTAAAATTTTCATAGATAGTGCTATGCAATCGTTCGGGGAAAATCAAGCGCAAGCTTTGCTGATTGATTTGCGTAATAACCCGGGAGGCAGTAATTCTTTTAGTGATTATATGCTACAACAAATAGCGCATAAGCCCTTTCAATTTGCGGCGCAGTTTTCCGTTAAAGTCAGCCCAGAGTCGATTGCGGCAAATGCCAAACGCTTAGCCAACGCAGCGCAAGCGAAAGATAGCTTTTCATTAAAAATAGCCGCTGAGTATGCGGCGCGCAAAACTGGAGATGTTTTTGCTTATTCCATTGAGACGGTCGAACCATTGTCTAGTGGACGTTTTACTAAACCGGTGTATGTGCTCACTAATCGTCACTCGTATTCGAATGCGGTGTTTGTAGCGGCTATTGTGCAGGATTATGGCTTTGGCACAATCATTGGAGAAGAGACGGCTGACTTGGCAACCACTTACGGTGCCATGGAGCACTTTGAGCTTGAACATTCAAAGCTAACAGTGGGCTATCCTAAGGCGCTTATTATTCGACCCAGCGGTGATAATACTATTCGCGGCGTGGTGCCCGATATAGCCATTGCAACACCGCTGATTGAGACGCGTGATGATCCG
>JABXHQ010000079.1 GCA_013373545.1 Gammaproteobacteria bacterium | reverse complement strand
CGAATTGATCGACTCGACGCAAACTTTCAGCCTACCTCAACGCATGAGAATATAGACTCTACAGATGAAGGTAGCAGCCCCGAAATCACTCACTCGCAACCGGTGGGGAAAAGTTTTAGTGGTGAAATTTCAGCTCAATCGATGTCCGAACATATTGGCGAAATTACTGAAAGTAGCCTAACAAACTCACACACTTTACTCAGTGGATTCCCAATTTTACTAATGAATTTTGCCCATGGCGCCGAAACAAAATTAAGTGGTCGCGATCTTATTTTAGCTATTTTGACCACCGTTAACACAATGGGCCGAGCGGACTGCTTAAAGTTTCTTGAGCAGGCGATAGATGATGATGCCTATTCAAGAGTCATTGAGGCTAATCAACTGTTAAAAGATTACGACTTGCAGCAACTAACCACTTTAACTGAGTTGTGCTGCCCTACATTAACTCAACTTGAAAAGTCGCAACAAGCTGAAACGCTAAAAATCGCAAAGCAACTCATTCAGTTTGATCGAGAAGTATCATTATCTGAGTACCTTATCTTTGCATTTGTTTATCGCGCTTGCCAACCGAACCAAGGTTTTACCAGTCGAATTAACAAATATCAGCCGGTAATTAATGACATCGCTTATCTATTTGCATTAATCATTCAACAATCTAGTCACTCCGAACATGAGCAGCAACAGCTGCTCACTAATACGCTCAGCACTTTCGGAAAATGCACGCCACCGTCGATTAGCGAAAATTTTAACGCGAACCGTTTTCATCAATCTGTTGCACGATTAGCCACTCTCAGCCCACTGTTAAAGCAGCCTCTTGTTGAATCTATCATGAATTGCATTGTTGATGATGGGCAAATCAATGCTAACGAGTTTGCTTTATTCCGAAGCATTTGCAACTTGATAGGCGTACCCGCACCTGCATTAGTATAAAAGTGCGTCATGGTCTTAGGTTAATAAATCTGTCATTTATTAGCGCTATAACTGTCATCTTTACGGCGTAATCTTGAGCCAATTCAACTACTCGAGTTGCCCTAGATGGCTAGTCAAACTCTATCGCACGTGCAATATCGCTATCGAGAACAAGCTCTCATTGCTACTTTGCAAAACCTTATTCGGCAACCTTCCATCACACCAGATGATGCTGGGTGCAGTGAGTTGGTAGCGGAATACTTAAACCAAATGGGTTTTACCACCCAGATATTTACCCTCAATGGGGTAACAAATTTAATCGCACAAAAAGGACATCACCGACCCACACTCGCCTTTCTCGGCCATACCGATGTCGTGCCACCCGGAAATCCTGAAACTTGGCTATTTCCTCCCTTCTCCGCAACCCTGAATAATGGTTTTATCTACGGACGCGGTTCAGTCGATATGAAAAGTGGTATCGCGTGCATGTTAAATGCATTAACACTTTACTATGCCGATCCGGAGTCTGATCACAATGCATCGATTATGTTTTTACTCACTTCCGATGAAGAAGGTCCAGCTGATTATGGCACTCGCTCGATTGTCGATTACTTAAAGCAAAGCCATATTCCGGTGGATGCCTGCTTAGTGGGAGAGCCGACTGCACGCCGCAATGGCGGTGATACCGTAAAGATTGGTCGACGTGGAGCGCTTTCTGGCACCATTAATATTCACGGTGTTAGTGGCCATGTTGCCTATCCACATCAGATCGATAATCCATTACATACCGCTGCTGCGGTTATCAAAAGCTTAACTCAATTAAACTGGGATGAAGGAAGCGCTGATTTTCCTGGAACGAGTTTGCAAGTGACTCATATTGATTCAGGCTCGTTTACTGACAACATAAGTCCCAGTGATTGTCGCATCGAATTTAATATCCGCTATAGTCACCTTTGGTGCGAACAATCATTGAATGAATTCATTTGCCAAGCAATTTCCAGCGTTTGTAATCAATTTGAAATTCATTGGCAAAGACCTTGTGAAAGTTACTTTTCTTCACCGGAAACCAAAACTACAAAGCTTTTGTCGATAATTGAGCAAGCGGTGATAAAGAAAACTGGACGCTATCCGACCTTATCAACTTCTGGCGGAACTTCTGACGGCCGTTTTATGGCATCCATTTGTAACGATGTCTACGAATTAGGAGTGCCCAACCAGCGCATTCATCAAGTCGACGAGCGCGTAGCAATTGAAGAGCTAGTTGTTATGCGCGATATTTACCTGGAAACCTTGAAAGGTTTTTTTAATCATCCTGCAACTGAAGCCTTTTGATACGGGCTCATCTAGAAATAGATTGACGCAGATCTAATCTGGTAAAATATAGAAGTCTTGCTCGAGTTTTTCTGTTAATCGCTGAGAAAAATAACTGTGCAAAATCAAATAAAACGCGTTCAATCCTCGTGTCACAATTACATAGTAAAGGTTACTGCGCCATATTTTCCAATGCTTGATACTCATGGTAGTCTTCCGGGTTACCCAATATATCGTTTGCGTTTTTTATCTTTTAATTTCATCAGATCAACTAAAACCAATCCATCAACACAGTCTGCAAAATCAGGATCCGTTCCAAAGTCGAGAAATTTGACACCGCCATTATCACAAAGCTCTGTGTACTGCTTATATAAAGTAGGAATACTACAACCCATATTTGCCAATAAACTTTTTAACAAAATAAAATCCGCGCGATAATCATCGCCGCTGAAAGAGGCTTTTAATTTCTCGACAACCGATTGCTCTACATTGTACGGATGAAAAGATTGAGCGCACTTTGTCTCCGCATCAGAAAAATAACTTTGATAAAAATATATCAATAAGTCCTTGCCTGCCTGTGGCATTTGGTTACTGATGCTGACTGGACCGAAAAGGTAACGGAAATCGGGGTGCTTGCGTACAAATGCCCCAATTCCAAACCAAAGATAGTCGAGCGAGCGCTTGCCCCAATATTTCGGTTGTACAAAGCTTCGCCCAAGCTCTAAGCCTTGCGCCAAGTACTCATCCATTGACTGATTAAAATTGAATAAAGTAGCCGTATATAATTTATTGCAACCATACTTCGCTAGCGTAGTTTTGGTATCACAGAATCGATAAGCACCGACAATTTCCAGGTTCTCATTGTCCCATAGTACTAAATGATAGTAGTGCCGATCGTATATATCCGTATCTCTTTTTTTTCCAGTTCCCTCACCAACAGCTCGAAAAGCAATTTCTCTTAGGCGACCAATTTCCCGTAGAATCACTGAATCATTTAAGTCCTTGCATAAATAGATATCTTTATTATCAGGTGTCTTCCCGAGTAGCTCATGGGCTTTTAGCTCAGTGAAAATGTCGAGTGGTTTCTCCGGATGCGCTACCGATGTTTCGGTTTCAAATACAAGTTTCTTACCCGCAGCAACAGCGTAAAGATGCTTGCGAAATAGCTGCGCTTTTTGCTTTGGATTGATATTAATATTGGCATAGCTATCGTAAACAATTGGATTGCCAACTTTAATGGTCACAGTCTTTTGGCGCTGCTTAAACATTTCTTTTACTAATAACAAAGTCGCCATTGGCTTATAGATTGCCGATGCCAAGTAGAAGGCTAATGAATTACGCGCATCGACAAACATTGGTAAAATCGGCGCTTTAGCTGCTCTTGCCATTCTAACGAAACCACTATGCCATTTGCCATCTTTTACGCCCGATAGTTTTGCTCTACTGACCTCTCCAGCAGGAAAGATAATAACAGCGCCATCACCTTCGAGATAATTTTGAATCGCATTTAGATTTTGCTTCGGTGTCGAACCATTCATATTATTAACCGGCAACAAAACTTTGTGCAGCGGCTGCAAGCTCATTAATAGATCATTAGCAATAATCTTTACGTCTTTTCGAATATCATGGACCAGTTTTATAAGTGCTAAACCATCAAGTGAACCAATCGGGTGGTTAGCCACAATGACCACACGCCCAAATGCAGGAATTCGCTCATAATCCTGGTTCGATATTTGATAGCTAAAATTAAAGTACTCCAAAACTTTCTCGACGAAATCAATGCCATCAAGATGCGGATAATCTCGATGAAACTGCTTAAATTCAGTCTCATGCAGTAAATATTTTAAGGTGCCGCAGAGCGCTTTAAATACTAACGGCTTTTGCGCCACAGATGGGTACTTATCTTGAATAACTTGGTCTACGGTAAACATAATGCTGGCCT
>JABXHQ010000152.1 GCA_013373545.1 Gammaproteobacteria bacterium | reverse complement strand
GCTTAGATAAATGTGTGACTTAAACATTGAGCAATAAAAAAGCGGCTTAAACGCCGCTTTTTTTATGATCGCTCAAAGTTTAGCTGTGATGCTGCACTGAATGGATCACTTTGTCATGTTCAAAGTACACGGTAAATTGACCATAAATCCAGCGGGTGATCGGCGGCTCGCCCACAGCGGGTACTTTTTGTTGTGGTTCGCCGAACTGTGCTCGCACTGACTCCATATCTTGTCCGTGTCGAGGGGTAGCAACCGTTTGTGATTGCGACTCGGCAGCGCTATACGCCAGCGGGCTTAATGCCGTGCTTGCTAACGCTAATATTACTAGCCAGTGTTTCATTGTAAGCTCCTTAGTCACCAAGCCGCTGTGCACGCAGCTGTTTAGATTGTTTTTTGGTAATGTACTTTACTAACTCGTCTTGGTCGCCGGAGTCAATCTCGGTGAATTCGTAGGCGACTTCAAAACGATTGCCGGCTATTGCTTCGCATTGCGAAACTTTACCACGACAGTAAAAACTAAAACAATCGGGTAGTAGCAGTACCCGAATGTGCCATTCAGAGCCTTCGCTAGGCGCTTGCTCTAAAGTGATTTTAAAGCCGCTGCCGCTGATATTGGCGGCTACTTCATTAAAATCGATGTTGAGTTGGTCGACTAATAACTGCGCCAACATTTCAAACTTTTCATTTTGCAGCGTTAAATAGCGCGCGATATCACGATGTTTATCGTTTATTTGCCGCAACACTTGCGCGTTCTCACTGTCTAACCGTCGCAATTGGTTCAAAGTTGCCAATGCCCGAGGTAAGCCGGTTTCAGATGCATTTTCTGGCTTCACCGCACTAAGCTGCAGACGAATGACATCATCAATTCGAAAGAAGTCGCGTCGCTCTTGTTGCTTCGTCATTGGCTAAAAACCTTTGCGCAGACAGTTTGGGATCGGTAGCATATAGCCCGATTTTGCCAGTGACTCACCCATATCAAGAAACTGTAAGGTTTCATCATAATGATCGGCTGGGCTCAAGCGCCTAGTGCGAGGCGATGTACTGTTAATCGAGCAATTGTGTAAACGGTATGCTAACAAATCCAAATTCTCAAGTTATTATTTAATATAATAGCTTAAAAAACTGTGATAACTTACTAAAAAAGCGTAGGTTTTTTAAAAAATATGAAATTTCCAATATCTTGGTTCGTGGGGCTTCGCTATACCCGAGCGAAACGGCGCAACCACTTTATCTCATTTATCGCGATTTTTTCCATGCTCGGAATTGCACTCGGGGTTATGGTGCTAATCACCGTTTTGTCGGTCATGAACGGCTTTGAACGCGAGTTGCGTGAACGTATTTTAGGCACGGTACCGCATGTCTTAGTCGGTCAACGGGGCGGCGGCGTTGAAGATTGGCAAGGCTTGGCGAAAAAAGTCTATCAAGCGCCCGGTGTGGTTGCCGTCTCGCCGTATATTGACTCAACTGCGATGTTTAAAAGTAGTTACGCTGGCACCGAGTACGGGATCTTACAAGGCATTTTACCGGATGAAGAAAAGCGCGTCTCGGTAATCGAAGACTACATGGTTAGCGGCTCACTGGATAGCTTACAGCCCGGGGAGTTCGGGATTATTTTAGGCTCCGCGATGGCACAGAATCTAGGTCTTTGGGCCGGCGACAAAGTGACCGTGTTAGTGGTCGAAGGCTCTACGGTGTCGCCTGCGGGTATTTCACCGCGGTATCGCCGCTTCACCATTGAAGGTATTTTTGAAACCAAATCAGAGCTCGATTCTCGAGTGGCATTTATTCATATTCATGATGCCGGTAAATTATTGCGCAAAGGCGATACGGTCAGTGCACTGCGGATTAAGGTACAAAACGTTTTAGAAGCACATCATACGGCACATTATCTGCGCGGGACTTACTCAAAGATCAATGACGGAAAGCCGCATGGCTTGGGTAGCGATTATTGGGTGAGCGATTGGAATCGTACGCAGGGTCCGTTGTTCCGAGCGATTCAAATGGAAAAAACCATGATGTTTGTGCTGTTAACACTAATTATTGCGGTCGCCGCGTTTAATATTGTTTCGACGATGGTGATGGTGGTGACCGACAAGCAGGCTGATATTGCTATCCTAAGAACCCTGGGGGCATCTCCCGCAACTATTTTAAAAATCTTCGTTGTGCAGGGGAGTATTAATGGCGTCTTCGGCACGCTGTTAGGTGTGATTTCGGGGGTAGCGCTGGCCACCAACTTGCCTGCCATTGTAGCCTTTTTTGAACAAAAATTTGGTGTGTCGGTAGTGCCGGGTGATGTTTACTTTATTGGCTTTTTACCGAGTGAACTTAATTATTCTGATGTTATTGTCATTACCGCTGTAGCGTTAGGTATGAGTATTGCCGCGACTTTATACCCGGCATGGCGCGGCTCGCGAACACGTCCAGCAGAGGCATTAAAATATGAGTAATTCATGGGTTATTGAATGTCGTGATCTGAAAAAGTCTTATCAAGATGCGGGTCGTGATGTTGCAGTGTTAAAAGGGATTAATTTTTCAGTAGCCGCGGGCGAGAGTGTCTCGATCATTGGCGCTTCCGGTAGTGGTAAAAGTACTTTGTTGCACTTACTCGGTGGACTCGATTCTGCGTCTTCGGGTGAAGTTATGATCATGGGTAAAAACATTCAGGAGATGAATGCGCGCAAGCAAGGCGTTTGGCGTAACCATCACTTAGGTTTTATTTACCAATTTCATCATTTATTGCCGGAGTTTACCGCACTGGAAAATGTTGCCATGCCATTGCTATTGCGCGGTGAGCGCAAAAAGCAGGCGTTAAGCGAGGCCAGTAATATGATCGCAAAAGTAGGACTGACTGAGCGTGAAGCGCACAAACCTTCTGAGCTATCTGGTGGTGAGCGGCAACGCATTGCCATCGCCCGAGCTTTGGTGACCAAACCCGCTTGCATTTTAGCCGATGAGCCGACCGGTAATTTGGATGAGGAAAATGCAGAAAAAGTTTACCAGCTAATGCTCGATTTAAACCGCGAAATGAACACGTCTTTAGTGGTGGTCACTCACGATCGTGTCTTGGCATCACGCGCCCATCGCCATGTAACCATTGCTAATGGATTACTCGAAACATCAAACGATTAATCGGTTTAGGCTGCGCTAGTGCGAGGTATCGCGCTGGCGCCGTTGCAGTTGTCTTAGCTTCCATTGATTGGCGACATGCACGCGCCAAAAGATGCGAATAGCGATATGACCGATAATCGAACACACCACACCACACACCAAACAACCGAGTAAAAACGGTTGCCAAATGGCACCAAGACTATTGGCCAACCATTCATAGCTCAATTCGAAATGAAAACTTTCAGAAGTGTTGGGAAAGAATAAACTGCCGATATAATAAGCAAAGCCAAATATAACCGGCATGGTTAACGGATTGGTGATCCAAACTAACGCGACGGAGAGCAGCAAGTTGGCACGCAGTAAAATTGCGCCGCCAGCGGCTAAAACCATTTGGAAGGGAACCGGAATAAACGCGCAAAAAATGCCGAGCGAAAAGGCATGGGCGACTGAATAGCGTGTTAAATGCCACAGCTGCGGATCGTGCAGAGCTTTACCAAACAGCTTCAAAAAGCGATTGTTTTTTACCTGCGACGGATCGGGCAAGTATTTTTTGATGAGTTTTCGCGCCATGGACTTGTTTAATCAAACTAAAAATTGATTCAACTAACATTGTAGCGTGGTCTGGTTAAGGATAGCCAGCACAAGGAAGCAAAAATGACAGGGATTTTATGCGCTTAGTGGCGATGATGGGGTTTCTCGGTAGCTGCAGCCTTTGGTTTATCAGCGGTCTCGATTCATTTGCGCGACTGGTCGGCTGTGTGCTCGGCTGTGTTGTCGGACTCTTTTTGTTGCAAGCTTGGCTAGTCATCAAGTGCCAGCATTGCCAATCGATAGCGATGATCGCGCGTTGCCGCCACCTCAGTTTAGCTTTTTTATGCGGCTTGAGTTGGAGTTATTGGCAGGCTCAGCAGCAATTGCAGATACGCATGCCAAAACTAACGGAAGCTGTTAGCGTTTATCTGATTGGCGAAGTGTGCTCAATACCGAAGTATGACGCTGATAGGACGTCTTGGCGGTTGTGTATTGATGCCGCTAGTGCGGTACAAAACTGTGACGTTAATCATCTGCCGAGCGGCGCGCACCAAGTTAATCGAATGCTTAATAGTCAGCCTTTTACAAGGGGGTGGCAGCATCAATCGCGCTATCGTTTCACTGTACCGACTGTGGCGATTAGTAGTGCTGTGGAGCGTTTACGTCAAGTCCACATTTCGTGGTATCAGCCGCAGTATAAGTTGCACCAAGGGATGCGGTTACTGCTTAAAGTAAAATTGAAAACGCCTTATGCCAAGCGTAACTTGGCCGCGTTTGATTATGAACGATTTGCCTTAGTAGCGGGTATTGATGCAACCGGATATGTGGAGGAGTTGCAGTTGGCGCCGCTCGCCGAAAAAAACGCGGCCAATCGATTGCAAGGCACGACAAGTTGGCTAAGTCATTTAGACAGTTGGCAGGCTCGCGCGCTAACGCAAATGCAATCGCTTTATTCCACCAGTCAATTTAGTGCCTGGCATCAAGCATTAGCGCTAGGTTATCGCGCTGAATTAAGTAGTTCTGATCAGAGCTTATTACGTGAATCGGGAACTGCCCATATTATGGCGATTTCGGGGTTGCACATTGGGCTAATTTTTTTCTTTACCCAGCGACTGGCGAGTTTTACTTGGCGGCGCAGTGCTTCGCTTTGCTTGCGCTGGCCCGCGCCGCATATAGCGCTTGTGTGCGCTTTTACTGCCAGTGTGGTTTTTGCGTTGCTGTCTGGATTTGAGTTGCCCGCACAGCGCGCTTTGCTTGCCATCGGTTTATTTTCGTTGCAACGACTGTGTCTAATTAACTGGCAAAATAGCCAAATTTTTGCTTTGACCTTATTACTCCTATTACTGTTTGAACCCTTGGCGGTGCTGAGTCCCGGATTTTGGTTAACGATAACCGCGTTAGCGATTATTTATAGTCAGGTGCAGCCAGGCAAAGCATTCGGCATTGGGTTTTGGCTGCGTTTGCAGTTCTTATTAAGCGCTGCAATGGGGGCGCTGGCAGCGATTATTTTTGGTGCTTTTCCGCTCGCTAGTTTCTGCGCGAATTTATGGATGGTACCGCTAGTAAGTTTTGTGTTGCTGCCACTAGAATTGTTGGTATTAATACTCGCTAACCTTTGTGAAGCTTTAGCCAGCCTGCTATTAGATTTTAGTGATGGATTGATTTTGCTGAGCCGGGAATGGTTAGCTAAATTGCTAGCATTCTTACCGGCTATTCACTCGCAAGCATCGGGATGGGCGTGGCTGTTGTTAGCTGTGCTATGGGGCGCTGGTTCAATTCAAATGGCGCAGCGCTTGAATTGGCTTGAATTTATTTTGGAGCGAATAAAGTCGTGTCCGAGATGGCGCAAAGTTTCCCTGTTAAGCGTGCTGATCCTTATACTTTGTAGCGCGCTGACAAACCCCTGGTGGGCATCAGCGCCGCAACTTAATATTTACACCTTAGATTCCGGGCAAGGGCTCAGTATCTTGGTGCATTATCAACAGCCGCACCGCGACTCCTATGGTTTGTATGACTTAGGTTACGCCGATAGCAATATTAATCAAACGGATCAACTTATAGTGCCGTTGTTACACCACTTGGGGGTGAAGAAAATCGACTGGTTGGTAGTGAGTCATAACGATGCTGATCATCGCGGCGACGTTAACTCTGTCATGGCTGCGTTTCAAGTACAGCGCTTTGTGCGACCAAAGGCGCAGGCGTTGAGCTCACAGGGCTGTTATGAGCAGCGCTGGCAAATTGATCAGCTCCAGCTAATGGCTTTTTCTAGCGATCCTGTGCGTTCTAAAAGCCTGAGCGCTAATGATCAATCGTGTCTGTTATTGCTGGAGTTTAATGGCGTTCGTTTTTTGTTCAGTGGTGATATTGAGCGAGCGGCGGAGCTGGAGTTGTTGAGTAACCGAGCAGCTGATTTGGCGGCTGATGTCCTGTGGGTGCCGCATCATGGCAGTCAAACTTCGTCATCATGGTCGTTTATTGCCGCGGTAAACCCTAAGCTTGCGATTGTTTCTAGTGGATTTCTTAATCGCTTTGGTCATCCGCATCCATCCGTTATAGAACGTTATCGAGCATTTAATGTGCAGCTGGAAACAACCGCAGAAACCGGTATGCTGCAGGTCCAAGTGGATGCATCGCAAGCGCTACGACTACAGCGATTTCGTGAAGTGGATCACCATTTTTGGAACCATCATTAAAGCGGCGGAATTTTTATCAATAGTGTGGTAAATTATCGCGATTCGAATTGAAGGGGTATTCTCGTGCTGTTAGACGTCATTGAAAACGGTGGATTGGTGATGTGGCCAATCGTTATTTGTTCCGTATTGGCCTTAATTATTTGCATTGAACGATTTTGGACACTGCGTCGTTCGAAAATCACACCAAAACATCTTGTTGCGCAAGTGTGGACTTGGGTGAAAAATAATCAGCTGGATAAAAAGAAACTTAAATCGTTGAAAGAATCGTCACCATTGGGTGAGATTTTAGCGGCGGGTATCGTCAACCATTCTTACGGTCGCGAAACGATGAAAGAAGCCATACGCGATGCCGGCCGACAAACTGTAGTCAGCCTTGATCGTTTCTTGAATACCTTAGGAACCATAGCCGTTATTACGCCTTTGCTCGGTTTGCTGGGAACCGTTATTGGTATGATAAAAGTCTTTACCGTCATTACGGTACAAGGTGTTGGGGATGCCAATGCGTTAGCCGGCGGTATTTCAGAAGCTTTATTAACCACGGCGGCCGGTTTAACGGTTGCGATCCCCGCACTTATTTTTCATCGTTATTTTGAGCGTAAAGTCGATGAGCTGGTGGTGATTATGGAAGAAGAAGCGTTAAAAATGGTCGAAGTGCTTCATGGCGAACGTGATACAGTTTCTTAAAGAGTAAGGTAGCCTAGTGTTTCAACAACGAAAAAAACAAGAAGTATCGGTTAACCTCACACCGCTGATTGATGTGGTGTTCTTATTGTTGATCTTTTTTATGGTTTCAACCAGCTTTAATCGCGAGACGCAAATTAAACTCGAGTTACCGGAAGCGGCGGGTGATCCACTCGACGCGCAAGCTGAAGTGATTGAAATTAGTGTTGATAGTGAAGGGCGTTATTTTGTTAATGCACGTCCAATAGTTAATACGCAAGTTGAGACGTTGATCAAAGCAATTAAAATTGTCGCCAATGGTAATAAAGATTTGCCGGTGATTATCAGTGCCGATGCTAATGCGCCGTACCAATCGGTAGTGACCGCAATGGACGCTTCGCGCAAAAGTGGTTATTTTAATTTTACCATGGCAACGCGTAACCCGCAGGAATCGAATCAGTGAGTCAGCACTCTGGCTGGCAAGTTTATAAGCGGCTACTCGGCTATACCAGCCGCTATAAAGCGATCTTTTTTGTTGGCTTATTGTGTACCGCGATTGCCGCGATTATTGAAGTATACCTAATCGCTAAATTTGAAACCTTGATTGATGATTTGCTCGGCGATCCCGATAAAGTCGACGTGCTTAAATTAGTCCCATTTTTTATTGTTGCGGTATTATTGATTCGCGGATTGGCTACGTTTTTATCCACCTATTGTATGGAGTGGATCGGCCGGCGAATCGTGCACGAGCTGCGACTCGATTTATTTAAAAAATACTTACTCTTTCCTATTAGTTATTTCGAAAAGAACAATAGTGGTGATTTAATTTCGCGCATTACCTTTAATACCGAAATGGTCTCCAACGCCACTACCCAAGCCATTACAACATTAGCGCGCAGCCTTGCAGGCATTATTGCGGCGTTCTACTATATGTTTAGCGAAAGCATCTTGCTTTCATTAACTTTTCTTTTAGCTGCTCCGGTAATCGCCGTTGTGGTTAATGTCACGGCAAAACGCTTTCGTAAAATTTCCACCAGCATGCAAGACTCGATGGGTTCGGTAACCGATGCGACCCAAGAAATGGTGGAAGGCATTAAGGTGGTTAAAACTTTTGGCGGTGAAGATTACGAAGACCAAAAGTTTGAGCAAGCGAGTAATACCAATCGGCAACAGTTTATGAAGATGGCAACAGTAAAAGCCTTTTCATCACCGTTTATTCAGTTGTTGGCCGGGATTGGTATGGCAGCGGTTTTCTGGGTGGCTATTTCCGAGTTTCAAAAGGGTGTTTTATCTTCGGGGTCGTTTGTTACCTTTTTTATGCAGATAATGTATCTGCTTAAACCATTAAAAGACTTATCGAATGTTAACTCGGTATTGCAGCGGGGTATTGCGGGCGCGGCGAGTATTTTTGCTGAAGTTGATAAGCCAGTAGAAGAGAACCGAGGCCAAGGAAAACTTGATGCTGCTAAGGGGCGTATCGAGTTTCAGAATGTATCTTTTGCCTATGAGCAAGATAAAACGATTATCAACAATGTTTCACTCACGATTGAGCCAGGTGAAACCGTTGCATTAGTTGGGCCTTCGGGTAGCGGAAAATCAACCTTAGCGAATCTGTTATTGCGCTTTTATCCGCTTGAGTCGGGGAAAATTTTACTCGATGATTGTCCAATCGATGAATTAGAGCTCAATTCGTTTCGTGAGCACTTTGCTTATGTTTCGCAACAAATCGTTATTTTTAATGACACACTAAAGGCCAATATTGCCTATGGTGCAAAACGCGATGCTTCAGATGCTGCCATCAACGCAGCGGTAGAACACGCGCATCTTACTGATGTTGTGGCCAGTTTAGAACAAGGTTTAGAGTCGCAAACTGGCACTCACGGTGCCAAACTTTCCGGTGGTCAAAGGCAGCGTCTGGCGATTGCTCGGGCTCTATTAAAAGATGCTCCGGTTTTAATTTTAGATGAAGCCACTTCGGCTTTAGATAATGAGTCTGAGCGTAAGATCCAAAGCGCTCTCGATCATCTTATGGCGAATCGCACGACCTTAGTTATTGCCCACCGCTTATCGACCATAGAAAATGCCGATAAAATCGTGGTGTTGAAAGATGGGGTTATTGTTGAGCAAGGAGATCATCAAAGTCTCTTAGCAAAACAAGGCGAATACTTTAAGTTACATCAATCACAGTTCCAAGACTAGTTATGGCGCAAACACGGGAACATTTTTGGTATCGCCGCTCTTTCTGGCGCTTTTTGTTGTGGCCATTGCATTTACTTTTGTATGTCTTAGTCTTCGCCCGTCGTTTAGCTTACCGATTAAAGATTTTTTCCAGTTATAAAAGCGCATTGCCGGTAATTGTGGTGGGTAATATTTCAGTGGGTGGCACTGGCAAAACACCGTTTATTCTATGGCTAGCCGATTATTTTCAGCAACAAGGTTTAACGGTTGCTATCGTTAGTCGCGGTTATGGTGCGCATAGTGATCAGTATCCGTTAATCGTAACTGAGCAGACTCTGGCCAGTGAGTGCGGTGATGAGCCCAAACTGTTAGCCAATGCCAGTGGAGCGGTTGTGGTGGTGGATCCGAATCGAGTGCGCGCGATCAAAATGATTGAGCAAACTTTAACGGTCGACATAATCATTGCCGACGACGGGTTACAACATTATGCCATGGCGCGCGATTTAGAAATTTGTTTAATTGATGGTTATCGACAATTCGGCAATGGATTACTGTTACCCTTTGGACCACTGCGTGAGCCGACGAGTCGGTTAGCGAGTTGCGATGTCATTATGCAAAACAGTGGTGAGCCTAAGCTCCCGTTTATGATGACTATGGAACCACTTTTTTTACAGAACTTAGCAACGGGTGAACGCTTGTCTTTAGACGAGAGAAAGTGGCCGTTTGAGCAATACTCGGCAATTTGTGGGCTGGCTAATCCTGTTAAATTTGAGCGCACCTTAGCCGAGTTTAAAGAGCCGGCTGAATTTAAAGCGTTTGCCGATCATTATCCGTTTAGCGCAACTGATCTTGCTAATTATAATGATCAGCCATTAGTGATGACCGAGAAAGATGCAGTAAAATGCAGTACATTTGCGCGCAAAAACTGGTGGTTTTTGTGTGTAAGGCCTAAAGTGAATGAAGCGGCAAGTCAGCAACTGACGCAAAAGTTATCTGGCTTAGTTGACACAATAAATAGCCGTCAACTCAAAAAGTAAATTAGGAGTTTCGAGTGAAGAATTCGATTTTAGAT
Source organism: Gammaproteobacteria bacterium (assembly GCA_013373545.1). GTDB lineage: Bacteria > Pseudomonadota > Gammaproteobacteria > Enterobacterales > Kangiellaceae > Pleionea. Next base: position 7,197 of record JABXHQ010000152.1, on the reverse strand, counting down.
ATCATGGCGTGTCCTGCGTGTAACGGTAAATTAAAAATGACCCAAGCGGGCGATCAGCTGTTTTGTTCATTTGATAAACTGCTATTCGATATTGTTGATGATGTCCCGAATATGTTGATTAATGAAGCGAAGCAATTAAGCAGCGAACAAGTGGATGCATTGGAGTTAAGATGAATACGTTTCATGTGATTATCCCTGCGCGCTTCGCCTCTACGCGGTTACCTGGTAAGCCGCTGGCCAAAATTGGCGCACTGACCATGATTGAACGAGTCTATCGTCAAGCTGAAAAATCAGGCGCACGCTCAGTTTGTGTCGCTACCGATGATCAGAAAATTGTTGATGAGGTTCAGCGTTTTGGCGGGCAGGTGATCTTAACTTCAGCCGCTCATGTCTCGGGAACCGATCGCGTTTACGAAGCCGCACAAAAGTTAGGCTTAGCGGATACGGATATTGTGGTGAACTTGCAAGGCGATGAACCCTTTGTTCCCGCAGAAAATATTACTCAAGTTGCCGATTTAGTAGCGAGCTCAAACCATCCGATGTCGACCCTTTGTTATCCGATTGAAGCCGCCGAGGATATTGAAAATCCGAATGTGGTTAAAGTAGTTAAAAGTGCTGCGGGTCATGCGTTGTATTTTTCGCGCGCGACCATTCCGTATACGCGGAATCCGGAAGAAGGGCACCCCGATTATTTTCGTCATATTGGCATCTATGGCTTTAACATGGCGTTTCTAAAACAATATGCTGAACTATCTGAGTCCTCGTTAGAGCAAGCCGAAAAGCTTGAGCAGTTACGTGTTTTAGAAAACGGCTTTAGTATTGCCATTGCCGTTGCACAGCTGGAGCCTCCGGCGGGTATTGATACACCAGAAGATTTAGTCGCTGCCAACCAGTTAGTTGAACAGCTACGCGAGGAATAACCCATGCAGCGCGTTTTATTCGTTTGTTTAGGTAATATTTGCCGTTCGCCAACTGCTGAAGGTATTTTTCGCGAAAAGTTGGCGCAATCACATTTAGCTGAACAAGTGGAATGTGATTCGTGTGGCACCGCTGCTTATCACATCGGAAAAGCGCCAGATGCGCGATCGCAACAAGCGGCCAAACAGCAAGGTTACGACTTATCAAGTTTGCGTGCGCGTCAAGTACAAGGGAGTGATTTTGAACAATTTGATATTATTTGTGCCATGGACCGGGCTAACTATGATGACTTGATGGCTCAGGCGTCACCCGACCATCACCATAAAATTCATTTGTTTTTATCCTTTGCACCTGATTTGGAAGAAACCGAAGTGCCGGATCCCTACTATGGGGGAGAACAAGGTTTTAAGCAGGTAATTAAACTTTGTGAAGCCGCTGCTGATGGATTGTTAAAACGTCTAGCTTGAAATTTTTATTCAATCGAATATCCAGCGATCCTTAGTTTAACGGAATCTATAAGGTGTTATGCAACGCTATCGGCTTAATTGATTTTATTAAACTAATGGGAGTGGTGATTCAGATGGGGCTAATAGGAAAAAAAGTTTGAATTATTAGAATTCAAGACCGCTTTTTCCCATTACAGTTAACATTTAGTTTCAACGTTAACGCTATGCAAAGTGTACAAAGCTTTAAAACGGTTTATTGGCGAGAAAGTTCTGCAACATGATTAATGCGGATTCCGGTTGGTCCATAGGTACCAAATGTCCTGCACCGTTAACCAATACTTGCGTTAGGTTGCCAGCGCTGCGAAAGTGGCCGAGTAATTTATGGTCGACTTTCCACGGAACGCGCGAACGTTGATTAAATAGCTTTCCTTCAGACCAGTCGATGGAAGCAAGCCAATCGTCAGTTCCGATGAAATTACAGTCCATATCGTACAGTCCGTTATAGATCAGCACTCGAATATTCTCGAATAGCTCGGGAAATAAATGCGCAGACGAATTCTGCTCACCGCGCTCTAAAATATTAGCAACGATTTCAGAGGAGTCTTGCCAGGGTCCTACATTGGGCGAAACATGTAGCGCTTCACGAACCGCTTGCTGATTTAAATATTGCGCAATTTTAGGAAAGCTATAATTACCGGTTTCCCTTATGTCATATACGTTGACTCCGCCTGAAACTTCAACGATATATTCCTCAATTTTATTACATATTTTATCGGACTCAGCAGAGGCAACCGGTCCACTTTCTTTTACTGCGATTTCACAGTTCGAATAGAGATTATTAACAGTCAATTGTTGTGCTTTGTCTATCAGTCCGTGTGCATAGGCATATTGGCCGTAAGTGGCTTCTTGGATCAGTGGTGCAACCCAGCCATCCCCAATACCAATTCCCGTTAAATTGATGGTTAAATCGGACGTGTTATTGTGTTTGCGAATGGCGTGAGCAAGCATCGGGATGTATCGTCCAGCAAAACTTTCGCCGAATATATACAGCTCATTCTCTTGGTATTCTGGATAACCTAGATAAAACGCTTGCAAGCCAGTGAGCAACTGTTCTGTGGCTTGCGTTTCCGTTTTAGTGTAGCAGTTGCGGTCATCTTTCTTTTCAACAAACGATAGTCCAGTGCCTGCTGGCTGATCAATGACCAAAAAGTTGGCAGTTTTATTCCACGAATAAGGATTGTCACTCAAGGTGAGATCGTCATTGATTTTGTAGGGACCATTCTCAGCAAAAAGTCCGAGCATGGATGATGCGCCGGGTCCGCCATTGAGCCAAATGACTATTGGATCGTTGCGGGGATCCGATTGCGATTCAAAAAACCAAAAAAATAAATTATCGCCACATGTTTCATTTACGGTTAAATGACCGGCGATTTGCTTTTCTTTAGGTGCACCGTAGCCGGGGAGATCGGTGACGATACCCGAGGTTGACGTACTAGACATGGTTGTCTCCTTTGGCGGCTGCTGTGCTCGCGTTTGGGTTGCCGCTCGCAATCTTTTCCATATGTTGTTTATCTTGCGGCCAGCTATGAAAACCCATCGCTGAAGCCTGCGTGTTAAAGTCAAGTTGAGTGACTTTGTTGCGATAGCCTTGAGTACTTAAATCGCCATAGAAAGCGCCGCCAATTGCGTAGCAAGGGGCATATCCAGGTGATGCAAGAAAAGTAAAACATTCGCCATGAAGTGTTTCTTGCGAAAGCCCGGTCGTGTTAGCAGCCCACTCGATAAAGTCGGTGTAAGCTTGTTTCCCGCCATTGACGCGAACATCACATAGGGCTCGGATATAACGGATCACTCGCCAGATATAAGTTTCTAACTGTGCGCCAAGAATGGCCGCTGACTGATCCTCTTGCGTTGACCCATATAGGTTGAGGTAAGCCTGTTCGGCATCGTTTAAATTGCTGCGATTGAGCAGGGCGGCGGCGCCAGCATAATACTGGTACTCGCGGTAAAATGCCTGTCCTTCAGTCATTGGTACTTCCAATGAGGTATTTAAATTGAGTAGAGGAGAAGCTGCTGCTCGCGCTGACATCACAAAATTAAAGCCATGAGAAGCTTCGTGCACCAAAATATTGATCATGGTTAGCAGTGATGTATTTTTCGAAGCGGTTAAATAAAGTTGCGAAAATGGTTTATCGGTTAAGTAATTGATCGCAAAGTCTTCGCCGCCAGTAACCAAATTTACAAGATATTCTGGGGTTGGCTCAAACTTAACAATATCTTGCGCAGTAAAGCCAATAATTTGCTGCTGACCATAGTTGTTGCAAGCTGCCAAAACTTGTTGCATTTTTTCGGTAGTGAAATCGACTGCATATTTTTTACTCATTGCGTCCCATACGGTTTGCAGATCGGCATCTGGCGCAAGATTAAGCGTTGCGCCAATACGTTGCGCGAGATCGATCGTGACTGGCATATCAATCATCATCCAGTCGTGCGCCGCCTGTTCAACTTGGTCTGCATTCATTTGCAGGGTGTAATAGTTTTGCAGGGTGTCGGGATAGCCTTTTGCCTGAGTGGGTCCTTGTTGTTGATCGCCTTGCTGCAGCGCCGCCCATAAGGTAGCGAAGTCTGAAGAGGCGAGCTCAGCACTGTAAAAGATTGCTTGGTATTTTGTTAATGCGGCTTTTATTGCGTCGATCTGGGTGGCAGTGCCCGGGTTAGCTTGTTGTAATGCCGCAAGTGAACCATTCATATAAGTGACGGTATCGAGACATTCTTTTCTTTCTTCAACCGTGTAGGAGCCACCCGACCAACGATTAGTCTCAAAATTTATCATCTCAACGACAAGGTTGAGATAGCTATCGACCCACGCTTGGTTGTAATCTTCTTTTAGTACAATATAAAACACACCATCGGCCGCCGCGTACACTCCACCAGCGCCAGTACCTGATGGTCCAGCGCCGCTTGGCCGTGCGAGTGCAATTTGGGTTTTTTGATTCACTAGAACAGCTGCGGCGGTATCTCTTAGGTCGCTATCGGTTATTTCTGATAATAAAGATTCTATGGTGTTTATTTTGTCGTTAATCGCTGCAAGATTTTCTGGCGTTTGGAACAACAAACTTGAGAGCTGTTGCGTATAGCCACTGGTGTAACCAGCCACGGGATTGATTTCTGACCATAGCGCTACAATTTTATCAATGAGGTTGTCTGACATTTTAGAATTCCTTTTGGTTGGTGTTCGTTTTCCAAAACTATCGATAGCTGTTAAAAAATAATGGATGTGTCTAGAGGGCAATAACAATGCTCAGTCACTAGCATTGTTATTGCTCAAAACGTTGATTGATGGCTCAGGTTAAACGTTGCTTACCTAACGCTAACCATGGAATAGCGCTGGCTAAGAAGCCGGCTGAATCGTCACGGTAATTTGGCCTTCGTTATCCGTGAGTCCTGCGCCATACTCACCATTGATATCATCATTAATGCATAGCAGTAATGGACCTGTTTGCCCTGGAGGGGTGGTCGCACTATCACCAATTAAGAACGGTGGATTGTTGCCAATGCGACCAATAAGCGCACCTTCGTTCGCTCCGGTAAGCGGGTAGCCATTTTGCGTTGCTACTATGTTTGAACCATTAGCGTCGTAAAGGTTACCGTTATTGATCTCTGGGTTGGCTGTCCATAGACCACCTTGGTATTGAATTTGATAGCTCGTTCCCTCATTGACATATCCGGCATTTTGCCACGGTTGCTTAGGATCAACGTTAAAGTCGACATCTTCCCATTTACCGATTTGTGAACCAATCAAAGTGACGTTGCCACCGGTGCTGGCGCTACCTTTCGGCAATACCGGACGCTTCTCGTAAATATCACCAGCACCATTTTGGAAGATCAATCGTTTGCCCGGAAGCTTTTGGAAAATCAGACAAAATGATGAGCCGCCATATTGAAACATTCCCATTTCTTGGCCCTTGGTAACGTTATTGCCGGCTTTCATTGTGTCATCGAATGCAATGGTTGATACTTCGCTCATGCCCAATGGAATGCAGCAAACATAACCGTAATCGGGCGTTTTAAATATGATCAAGCCGCGCGCGTTAACCTGAGCTAAATAAGGCAACGACGACGTTGTTGCGCCGGCAAAATCCGGTATTACTAATTTATTGAAGTAGCACCCCGGAATCGAAATTGGATCAAATAAAACCTCGCCATTAACCGGTGACCACCAGCGGTGAAAGTTATAGGGGTTAAGATAAGTCTGAAAAATAGTTCCGTCGGTGAACAGATCAACTAAATTAAATTGGTTGATAACTTTTTGTTGCTCTGGAATATCCGAGCTTAATATATCGGCTAAGGAGTAGGTCATGTCCTTAAACCAAAATACATCTTTGGCTGAAATGTTTTCATCCCATCTAAACAAAGAGCCATCGTTGGCGCTGACCACAACTTGATTAGAGTCGGGCTGCGCGATTGGTCGAGATGCATTTTTATCTTTAAATTGTCGTGTGAAAAATGAGTTCCATGAATTCCAGTAAGGCAGGGTTTCGTTGTCTTTTTGCCACACTTCAAACTGGTACTGCTGTTTAGCTTGTGGTGACAGCCATTGCTCACCTTCAACGCTGAAAACAGTATTGGAAGCTTCTGAAGCTAAGAAGGTATGCCAAACATCTAAAATTTCGCCCATCTTCTGATTAAACATCGGCAATCGAAACAATGTCATTCCACTTTGGGTTGGATCAATGCCCACCACAATAGCTGAAAAGGGTAGACCGACTAATTCATCATTAATGAACATGGGCGGTTGGTTGAGTAAGTTATTGAAAGCGTTCAATAAGGTTTCTTGGCTATCAATTCTAGGCAAGTTGACGGCTTCGGCTGCGCTTAAGTTTGAGTCAACAATGTTGCCATTCTCATCGCAGGCGCTAACCATTAAATAACTCAGCACAGCATTTTGGTTAAGTAACTGGTTGAGCTCGTTGATACAAGGAGCCCACTCCGCTGCCGGCGCATTGAATGTTTGTTCAAAAAACACATTCATGGTGGAGCTGGAAGGAGAGGGAAGCCAACCACTTTGTACATTAAACGGATAATGAGGACTCGATTCAATTTGTTGATTTAGAAGGTCGACGCTGGTTATAGAGAGATTGTTTTTTACTACCTTTGTATTGCTCATGATTTTGTCCTTAAAAATTGAGTACTGCTGCTAAACATACTCGCTATCTGAAATAATTCCATCCTAAAGGTGAGATAAAAAGTGACATAGCTGCTACGGCGATAATTCAGCTCTTAAGTGGTAAAACCAGTACGAATTTTCTTGCATTGAAGGGGTTGGAACACCAGAGAAGAAAGTTCGTAAAAAAGTGCTGCCGATAGTGTGTAAAATTATCGCTTTTGCTTCAAGCGATTCGAGCTCCAAAACCTAGAACGCCTCATCGGATTAATATTCGAAGAAGGTTTTAAGATGCTAGCTTTTAAATGGACAAGTTTTAAAAACTCTAAAGTCGAGCTGTAAGTAGAGGGTTTGTTAAGCGAAAACTGCAACCCAAGTGATGGCATTGCCGACACCATGCACAAGTGCTGGAATCGTAACGGAATTAGTATGAGTTCTGAGCCATTGGAAGAAAGTGCTCACCGAGAAATAAATAGCAACAAGAATAGCAACCGTTGTAAAGTGGCCTCCTTGCAAGTATTCCCATAGTCGAACTGAGTGCAATGGCGCGATAATAAAAGTTATTGTGGTGACGAAACCTGCAATCCGGACATTAAAATAATGATTTAATGAAGTAAATAATAGGCCTCTATACAGCAGCTCTTGACCGACACCAATGGCGAATCCACT
>JABXHQ010000124.1 GCA_013373545.1 Gammaproteobacteria bacterium | reverse complement strand
TCATCAAACAATACCGAGTCGGCAAACCCTTCCACACGAGCTACTTTGTTCGCAGGTATTCCGCCACGAATCAAAGCGCGACGCGCAGCATTCGCTCGATCGGATGATAACTCCCAGTTACCGTAATTACCCAAATCGAATGGTGTTGCATCGGTGTGCCCGGTAATACTAAGGGAATTGGGAACTTGCTTTAAAACATCGGCCAAACCAAATAAAATGCGTCGTGAATAAATTTTTAGCTCACTACTACCACTGTCAAACATCGGGCGTTTATCTTTATCAACAATCTGAATACGCAATCCTTCCGGCGTAATATCCAATAAAATTTGGTCTCGATATTCCGAAAAGGCAGCGGTGGTATCGACCATTTGCTCTAACTGCAACTTAAGCGCTTCCAGTCGCTTGCGCTCATTCTCTTCCGCTAATTCTTCAACAGAGGAATCATCGAGCTTAATTTCCGGAGCGGGCATTTGAATCACTCCGGTGTTCGCCCCGCCTTCACCAATCGGAACGTTGTTCGCTCCTGGTGTCAGAGTCGAGCCAGCGGGATCAATAAAATACCCCGAGATGGCTTGCTTTTGTTCATCCGAAGCATTGCCCATGAGCCACAATAACAAGAAAAACGCCATCATCGCGGTCGCAAAATCGGCAAAGGCAACCTTCCAACTTCCACCGTGAAAGTCATGACCACCTTTCTTCACTTTTTTAACAATAATCGGTCGCTTTTGTCCTTCATCCATAGTCGATACCTACTCGTTTAGCGACCACGCACTCGTGCTTCCAGCTCTTGGAAACCGGGACGTATTTTGCTGGGTAGGGTTTTGCGCCCAAACTCCACCGCGACTTGTGGCGGAACGCCATTAACGGTAGCAATAATGCAAGCTTTTATACACTCAAAATACTGTCCATCTTCATGCGCGCGATGCTCAAGTGAAGAGGCAATTGGACCAACAAATCCGTAGGCGAGCAAAATCCCCAGAAAGGTTCCCACTAGGGCCGCGGCGACATGGTAGCCAATTTCTTCGGGCGGACCACCGAGTGACTGCATGGTGATGACGATCCCGAGTACTGCCGCCACAATACCAAAGCCAGGCAGTGCATCGGCCACTTTACCGAGTGCCATTCCGGGCGACACTTGCTCGTGCTGACGCGTTTCAAGCTCCGTGTCCATTAAATTTTCCAACTCATAGGCAGTCATGTCGCCAATAATCATCAGGCGCAGATAGTCGCAAATAAACTCGATTGCTTGCGAGTCTTTACGCAGCAGCGGATATTTGGTGAATATGTTGCTCGATTTCGGTTCTTCAATATGCGCTTCAATGGCAATCAAGCCATCTTTACGCATCACATTGAATAAATCGTACAGCATCGCCAAAAGCTCGAGGTACAGATATTTGGTGTAACGCGAGCCGGTCAATAACTTCGGCACACGGCGAAACACCTCTAAAGTAATCTTTAACGGGTTAGCAATAATAAACGCGCCAAAGGCCGCCCCGCCGATAATTAAGAGTTCAAACGGTTGCCACAGCGCAATTAAATCGCCATGAGAAAGTACATATCCCCCGAGAACCGCCGCAACCACAATGATAGCGCCGATAATAATTGGCATCGATAATCCTTATTTTTTAATTCAAGTATCTGAATTAACTATAGATTAATCTATCGACTTCGCGAGTATCGTGGCAAAAAAATGGTCAAAACAGACGACCTCGGGTAAACTTCACGCTTTTGCAACTAGCCGAACCGCTCATGAGCTTTTTTGACCACCTGAAAACGATTCCGCAATACTTAATTCCGCAGCACGGACTGTCACTATTGGCCGGTCGCTTGGCCGATAAACCGAATCACCCGTTAAAAGACTGGGTTATCAAACGCTTTGCTGAGCATTACCGCGTTGATATGTCGATTGCGGTGGAGCCAGATTTAACCGCTTATGAAAGCTTTAATGACTTCTTCACCCGCGCGATTCGCCCCGAAACACGGCCGATTTGCGAGCGCGCGGACACTATGGCCTGTCCGGTCGACGGTGCCATCAGTCAGTTTGGACGAATCAGCGATGACCACCTGATTCAAGCCAAAGGGCATCGTTACAGCGTGAAAGATCTGTTGGGTGGCGACGCTGCGCTCGCTGAGCAATTTAGTGACGGCGAGTTTTGCACAATTTATTTATCGCCGCGTGACTACCACCGCTACCACATGCCGATCGACGGTCAACTGACGCAAATGCTCCATGTACCGGGTAAGTTGTTTAGCGTCAATCCGCTGACCGCGCGCACCGTGCCCAATCTATTTGCGCGCAACGAACGTGTGGTTGCCATGTTTGATACCGAGTGGGGACCACTTGCTTATGTTGCAGTCGGCGCGACAATTGTTGGCAGTATGGAAATGGTTTGGTCTGGTGTGGTGACACCTCCGACGCGCGATACTGTCACGAGTACCGATTATCGGGCCGAGAATATTCAATTAACTAAAGGGGCTGAGGTCGGCCGCTTTCGCTTGGGCTCCACCATCATCATGCTAATGCCAAAAGGCGACTACCAGTGGGATGATGCCATCAAGCTCGGAGCACCCACTCAACTGGGTCAAGCGCTTATCCGACGCAACTAATGCCAATTAGCGGTTCCCGACGCCTTGAACTATTGCGCGAAGGGAACCACGCGCGCGATATCGCTCTCGCCAAGACTTAACATCAGCAAACGATCGAAACCCAGCGCGACCCCACTGCACATCGGCAGACCATGCTCCAGTGCCGCCAGAAACGGTTCATCAATAGCAATGGTTGGTTTTCCAAGGGTCTGTCGGGTTAGATTATCCGCTTCAAACCGTTGTTGCTGAAGCGTCGCTTCGGTTAACTCCCAAAAGCCGTTGGCCAACTCGAGGCCGCTGCAATAACACTCAAATCTTGCCGCGGTCTGATGCTCCGGATTCAAGCGCGCTAACGACGCTTGGGATGCTGGAAAATCACTGACGAATGCCACGCCACCTTGACCCAGGAAAGGTTCAATACAGGTCGCAAATAACAACGATAGGTAATCATCGTGCCGCAAATCCGCGGGTAATTGCCCAAGTTTTTCCGATGCTATCGCGGCTAACTGAGGCGTCGTAATTGCCAACGGGTCAAACGCTAAATATTGCTCAAAACACTGCTGATAGGTGTAATTTTCCCGCTTGCTAAGACCCGTTGCCATACTCACCAATGCGAACACTTCGTCCATAAGTTGATGATGATCCCAACCCACTCGGTACCACTCAAGTAAAGTAAATTCCGACTGATGCTTGGCCCCACGCTCTTCGGCCCGAACATTTTTACCGAGTTGATAGATATCGCCGATACCGGCACACAATAGTCGCTTCATTGCGTATTCGGGCGATGTTTGCAAATAGTAGGTTTGCCCCAAATTGTGCACCTCAAGCGCAGTCATGTAGGGATCCGTTACGCTATTAGGCATTAGCAGCGGAGTATCCACTTCGAGCACTTGGCGCTCGTGAAAGAATGCACGCACTTCCCGCAATAATTGCGCGCGATGCCGCAAGTTCGACAAGGGTGCGGTTGGCTGCCATGGGGTCATATTAATTTACCTCGACTGCGCGGGATGGTTATTATCGCCACATAAAAAAAGGCAGCTTAGCTGCCTTCTTCAAAGTGACTAAGCAATAACGTTGCGCGTTATTCCTTTGCGCGGCCAGCGTATTCACCGGAGCGCGTATCGACTTTAATTTTTTCACCGATTTGCACAAATAGCGGCACATTCACCACGGCACCGGTGTTCAACGTTGCTGGCTTGTTGCCACCACTGGAAGTATCCCCTTTTAAACCTGGGTCGGTATCGGTTACTTCTAGTACCACCATATTTGGCGGCGTTACCGCAATTGGATTACCGTTCCAAGTGGTGATTTGGCAAGAGTTTTGCTCAACTAACCACTTAGCATTATCACCAACCGCTTTAGCATCCGCAGCAACTTGCTCAAAAGAAGCCGGATCCATAAAGTGCCAGAACTCACCGTCGGTGTAGAGGTACTCCATGTCTTGATCCATTACGTCGGCGCCTTCAACCGAGTCACCTGATTTAAAGGTACGCTCAACGACACGACCAGTTAGCAAATAACGTAGTTTGGCGCGAGCAAATGCTTGGCCTTTACCCGGTCGAACAAATTCATTTTCTACAATGACGCAAGGCTCACCGTCTTGCATTATTTTTAGGCCATTGCGGAATTCATTGGTACTATAACTCGCCATCAACTTTCCTCAACAAACATCAGGTTATACGGTCAACAAATGAAGAGCGCAATCATACCCTGTTCGACAGGGGTTTGTCACAGCTTAGACTGGAAAAAGCAGTTATCTCAGGCGATTTCGACACCGCAACAGTTGCTGGAACGACTAAATTTGACGGCAGAACAGATGGGAGACGGACAAGCTCAACAATTATTTCGTTTGAAAGTCCCACACGCCTATGTTGATCGAATGCAAAAAGGCAATCCAAATGACCCTTTGTTACGCCAGGTTTGGCCATCAGAGCAAGAGTTTAACAGTCCATCACAATACCTTATCGATCCATTAGGAGAGCAGGCAAGTAACCCTATTCCGGGCTTGCTGCATAAATATCAGTCGCGAGCCCTCACGATTAGTACCGCCAGCTGCGCCATCAACTGTCGCTACTGTTTTCGGCGTGCTTTTAATTATGCCGATCAGGCTTTTAGCCGCCAAGCGTGGCAACAATGGATTACCTACCTCAAAGCGCACCCAGAAATTAATGAGGTTATTCTTAGTGGCGGCGATCCTTTGATGTTGGCCGATGCTAAACTCGCCGAACTAATCAGCGCTCTCGAGCAGTTACCACAATTAAAGCGCTTACGCATTCACTCGCGCCTACCATTGGTCATCCCAGAGCGGATCACCGACTCATTGCTCGACTTGGCCGCGAATAGCCGACTAAAGTGGATCTTGGTTTGGCATATCAATCATCCGCAGGAAATTGATGACCGGGTAGCCGCTGCAGCCAAGCGTTGCCAGCAAGCCAATATTCTGCAGCTGAATCAAGCCGTGTTGTTACGCGGGGTAAACGCTGACAGTGGTGTTTTAAAACAATTAAGCGAACAACTCTTCGACATCGACATCTTACCCTACTACCTCCACTTACTGGATAAGGTCACCGGCGCTGCTCACTTTGATCTGCCAAAGCCCGAAGCGCAAGCGATCTATGCCCAACTGATGGCACAGTTGCCCGGCTTCTTGGTACCCAAATTAGTGCAAGAGGTGGCGGGTGAGCCATCCAAGTCATTTGCATTTTGGTGATAAACTAGCAAAGCGGCTATTCCCTTTTCTTATAAGACATGAAATTAGTAGTAAGTACTTACCTAATATCAAGCTTCGCAAGAGGCGATAATTAGACAATTATCCAGTTTTGAACTATTACTTAAAATATAAGATAATATACCGCATTGAGATTGACGAATAACATGTTTGGCTGTAATTTAAGCAGTTTACGGCTGTCAAGCGCGCCGTTATACTCTAATACTAGCTGTCAAGGAATGAAGTAGTATGATCCAGGGTCATTTAGGATTAAGTATTCGAGCACCTGAACCGGTTACCCCGGTACAAGTTGCCAAGTTGTCACTACGACACGTGAGTAAGTGGGTTGACTCACTTCCTATTGCGAATGTTTCCGATTCATCAAAACGTCTTTACCAAATGTTGCTCGACTGTAATAAGTCGGCACTGGAAGATGACGAGCGGTTTAAAATTCTAATGACACTGCACGGTCCGGTGCAGCATGTTTTGCGCTCCTTATCAAAACACTTTACCGGCCACACGCTCAATCTAACCGAGCGCCAAAAGAAAGTAGCAGCGCTGGTACAAGCGATTCATACAGAAATGGCGATTGGTTACAAAATTATTATTGAACACCAAGCCGAGTCACCGAGTTTACTGGGTAAATCCATGCTGCATACGGCGCTGTTTATCGCCTTAGAATACTTATCGCTAACCGTAGTGCGCTGTTATCAAGTTTACACCGATGTACCACGCCGCATCTGGAAAGAAATTAATACCATTTTTAAATTCGCGATCCAACACAAGATGGACACTAAACATTGTTCGATTGAAGGCTTTCAGCAAGAGCATTCGATTCGCGACATCTATCAAAAAATCTGCCTCTTATCGATTGCCAGTCCCTATCAACTCCGCCAGCAAGAGATCGAGTCCGTTTTTAATGGGTTACAAAAGTATGTTGCCCACTGTGAGCTCAACTTAAGCAGTCGTTTCGATAACCGTTATGTCGTTGACCTCAACCAAGCAGCGCCACCGATGCATCAAGGCCTAAGCAAAACGCGTCCAAGTCAGTTTACTTTTGCCATGAATTTGGACAACGTTGTCCACGAGCTGCAGGTCGATTTAAAAGGCAAACGCAATGAACAACGCGATGTCAATCTTGGTGGTTTGAGCACACGGTTAACGCGACATCTTCTGCACAGCTGGGCGCATTTGTCATCACGCAATTTCGCCCGCACTCCCTGCACCGGCCATTTGAAAGTCGCCGTCGGACTTAGCGCCACCCACCAGCTAATGCTCAGTGAAGAAGATGAAGTGCTGGAGCCGACCAGTACGTTGGAGCAATATGAGGGCAGTTTGCACAACGCGACGTTAATAGATAATCACTCAACACTGGAAATGCTAAGCAACTTCGGCAACGACAGCTTTTACAATGCGCCGTCGCAAGAAGATGTGTGGGAGAAGCTTTATCGCCCCAAAAAAGCCATTCCCGATGACAATCAAATCGATTATGCCACGGCGTTTGGTAAACAAGACTCTTTGGCCCACAGCCATTATGAGTTGATCGATGCCGACATCATTAATATGAGTCCGGGCGGTTACTGCATCCAATTAGGCGAGAATCCGCCATTAAATACGCAAACCGGTGAAATCGTCGGTCTCGTCGAAACCGAAGCGAATGGTGTTGAGACTTGGCATGTGGGCGTCATACGCTGGTTGAAACGGATCAAAGGCGAGCCTAATGTACAACTTGGGGTACAAATGATTGCTCCAGGTGCTAAGCCAGTTAAGTCGAAAACCGTTAACAGCCCCAAACAAAAAGCGCAGACCATGAAGGCGCTTCTGTTGCCCGAGTTAAAAGGCATCGGCCAGCCGTCAACCCTGTTAACCAACCCAAGCTTCTTTAACACTCAGCAAAAAGTTACCATTGATGACGGCCATGAAGAATTTACCGCAAAATTAACTCAAATGGTCTCTTCCTCTCAGGGATACCGGCAGTTTTACTTTGAGCGTCTCGATACCGATGAAGGGCAACCCAAGCGTGCGAGCGGTCATGATCATAAGGACAATGGCTTCGATAATGTATGGGATTTGATTTAGCTCACAGTTTTGTTCGATTCCACTGACATTTTTAATCGTTTTACGGTTCCTTAGTCGCCAGTTCTCGGCTACAATCCCTGTAATCGCTTGGTTTTTATTGAGTTTTTCAACGGTTCCAGGCGTTTTGCAGCAAAATGAATAATAAAGGAACGAATTCCCTGAATGGCAAACGATATTAAACCCGTCCACTTACTGTTGCTTGATCCCTCTTCGAACGATGCAGAGACGATGATCACGACCCTGCGCAACCACGGTTATGCAGTGCGAGCCACTCAAGTCGTTGCCGAAGATAAATTAGCTGAACTGTTGCAACAGCAATCGTGGGATCTTTGCCTCACTCGCCCGAAAGTGAAGTCATTAACCGCAAATCGAGCCGTTGAATTAATTGACGAATTTGGCCGCGATGTTCCAGTCATCCTGATAACCGAAGAAGACGATGAAAAACAATTAGTCGCCGCACTGAAAGTCGGGATTAAAGACGCCGTTCCATTCAAAAGCCAAGAGCGCATGTTTTTAACCGCAAAGCGTGAACTCAATAACCTACAACAACGAAAGCTGCGCAAAAAAGCCGAAGCACAATGGGCGGAAACAGAAAAGCGCTGTAGCCTGCTGCTTGATAGCTCGCAAGACGCCATTGCCTATATTCATGACGGCATGCATATATACGCAAATCAAGCTTACGTTGACCTGTTTGGTTTTGAAGACTCCGATGACTTACTGGCCATGCCCGTCATGGATATGATCGCGTCCGACTGTCATGACGATTTCAAAGAGTTTTTACGCCAATATGCGAAAAACCCAAATAACAACAACTTTGCTTGTCAGGGCACTAAAAGCGACATGTCACAGTTCGACGCAATGTTAACCTTATCCAATGCGACTTATGACAATGAAGCGTGTACTCAGGTTTTGATCAAAACCACCACCGACAGTGCTGAATTAGAAGCCAAAGTAAAAGAGCTGTCTGCACAAGATGTATTAACCGGCCTCTATAACCAGAATTACTTCCAAGATGAATTAGACAAAATGATTTCTTCTGGCTTCGAGTCAGGACAAAGCCGTCACCTAATGTTCGTCGAGATAGATCAATACGAGAGCATCGAAAAAGAATTCGGCCTTACCGGAACCGATGAAATTATTACCGGCGTGGCAAATTGGTTGAAAAAGGAAGCTGGCAGCGATGCAATGTTGGCGCGTTATGGTAATGACTCCTTTATGGTGCTAATCGACGAAGACGCACCAGAAAAAGCCAAAGCTATCGCAGAAAGTTTCTGTAGCGGAGTCAAAAAACATTTATTTGAGATCGAAGGGCGCACCCAAAAGCTGTCGTTTAGTATTGGACTGACTCCCGTTGGCGACCAAGCCAGCAATGCAAGAGACCTGATTTCCAATGCTCATTTGGCCTGCGTTCGAGCGATCAAAAATAAAGGCGACAACGTCAAAGTTTACAATAAGATGGTCGACGCCGATCGCAGCGAAAACAGCGAGTTAGTAGAAAAAATTCATGAAGCAATTGAAAGCGGCAATATGAAGCTGTTGTTCCAGCCAATTGTGAAGCTTCATGGTGAAGAACGCGCTTTATACCAATCGCTATTGCGCATTAAAACGGCCGATAAAGAAATGTCTGCCAGCGATATATTTCCTGTCGCCGAGGCCTCAGGTCTTGCCGCTAAACTTGATCGCTGGGTGCTAATGCAATCACTTAAGCAAATACACGGTGACAAAGCTAAAGCATCATTGTTTGTCCATTTATCGGCATCGTCACTAACCGACGAGGGTATCTCGCAATTTATTGCCGACTTATTCAAATCAACTAAGCTGCCCGCCAGCTCATTGGTTATAGTTGTAAAAGCCGATGATGCCTTAACCTATTTAAAGCGCGTTATTGTACTTAAAAACAACTTAACCAAGATGAAAATACAGTTTGCGCTGAGTCATCTACAAAATAACCCGGAGCACTTCCAACTTTTGGATCAAGTGCTACCCGCGTTTTCGATCACTGACGGTGACCTCACCACACAATTAGCATCTGGTGGCGACAGCATTTCAGATATAACCAATATTTGTTCCGAGTCACACCATCGCGACATCGTGACCATCACTCCGAAAGTTGAAGATGCGGCCAGCTTAGCCGCGTTATGGCCGCTGGGTATTGGTTATATTCAAGGATTCTATTTGCAAGCACCAATGAGCAACTTAACCTTTGATTTCGCTTCTTCTGAGTTCTAAAACAAGGCTAAAGCAGATTTAGCAACTCAGAAAGATCAGCTTGATCAATCACCGCAAAAGCTTCAGCTCTTACTTTCGGCTTGGCATCGAATGCCACGCCGAGGCCGGCTTCGCCCAACATCAGTAGATCATTAGCGCCATCACCTACTGCCCAAACTTGGGCAGCAGAAAGCCCTAGTTGCTCGCGCAGCCGAATAAGGATTTCACGCTTTTTGGCACCATCAACAATCTCCCCCAATACTTCGCCGGTCAGCCGTTCTGCAGTTACTTCTAATTGATTAGCAAATGCAAAGTCGAGCCCCAGTTGCTGTTTTAAGTGCTCGACAAAAGGAACAAAGCCTCCAGACACCACTGCGATTCGGCAATCGTTTTGCCGTGCCCATTCGACCACCGATAAAACGCCGTCAGTTAAAGGTAACTGTTGGGTGAGTTTTAAAAAGTCCGCTTCCGCCAAGCCGTTTAATAACGTCACTCGACGCCGCAGGCTTTGGCTAAAATCAAGTTCACCACGCATCGCGGCCTCGGTAATTTCCGAAACTTGCTCGTAACATCCCACTTGGCGCGCGATTTCATCAATGCATTCCATCTGGATCAAGGTTGAATCCATATCAAATACCATTAAGCGGGGCCGTGTGTTACGTTCGGCAAGCGGCATTAACGCGTAGTTCAATGGTTGTTGACTAAATGCCGCTAACAATGAAGATTGCAGAGTTTTCATCGCGCGCTCAATTGAAGTGGCATCAAGAGCTAAAAACAATTCAGTAGCATTCGCTTTATCGGCACTGCTTGCTAGCGCATAGGCGAGCACTTGCGCCGGTTGTAAATGCGCTTGGATTGTCTCATGCAGAGACTCATGCCAAGGCCAAATCCGTAAGCTCAAAGCGTACTCATTATGGTTTACTTCTGCGCAAGAAAGTTTTTCCCAAGCGCCTTCCACGAATTGAAATTTATCCATTGCTGTCGACAAAATAATAGCCCAATGATGCTCTCAGTGTATCATTTCAGTATTCAAATTGCTCTTAATCGAATTTCTATTCATAATAGCCCTATGACGACTGAAACCTCCGCAACTACGGCCACTAAGAGCCCTACTTCCACTCCCCTAAATCCTAATTCGCTGTGGCGCAGTTTGTTTTGGTTTGTGCTAGCCAGTGGATTTGTCTTTGCCAGTGCTTGGTTTTGGTTAACCTTTCAATTGAAAGTTATTCTCTCCGATAAAATCGATGAAACTGGCCAACACCTTGCCAGCATTGCCGCAATCGCGGCCGCAGAGCCGTTACTGGCCGGCGATGAAGAATATCTAACACAATTAGCACAAAATATTTTAGCCAAGCCATTTATTGAAAAGGTCACCATTTTTCGCGCCAATGGAACTCAAGTGGTCAACCTACAAGCCGACTTAGCGGTGGTTGACTCAGAAAATTTACCACAAACTACATGGCGCCAATGGTTAACCGCACACCTGCCCAAGTATCAATCTGATGCCATCGTTTTTATGCCAGAAATCTATTGGGATGAACAAGCCATTGGTTGGTTACAGATTACCCTAGATAGGCGTTACCTCGAGCAAAATATACGCGACATGGGCTTCACCGCAACAGCAGCGGTTTTACTCGCCTACGCTATGGTTTTATTTTTCGGCTTATTGGTTATTCTGCGGCGGCATTGGCAATTACGCAAAGCACCTGTCGAAAACCTTGTCAGCGCAACAGAAGCTCATGATGACAATGAAGATTTAACCAGCTTAGTCGGCAAAATTAAACGTCATGAAAAGCTCGCCAAAGACACCAAATTCAAAAAAGTGACCATTCGCCAAGTCACGCGTCATCAATGCCACTCTCGTGATTATCAAGGACGTAGCGCTTTTATTTCGTTATCAATTAACGTCGCCAACAATAACACTGAGCAAGAAGACTGCGAGCTGCTAAACGCCTTCAATAACTTGATTAGCGAGATCGAGCAATTGCACTCTGTCAGCGCCAAGCACCTCGGCTTTCAACGTTTAGTGCTTTTAACATTTAAAAATAATGACGAGCATCTCGAACAGGCCGCCTATACTTTATGGCAAGTACTAAGCCACAGTGAATGCTTTGAAAATCTCGAGTGTAAAATTGTGGTAAGTACGCTCGAAGCCAGCTATTTTGAGTACGAAGGTAATCTGATAAATTGGCGCAGCAACCAGCAGCTTGACTATGTAGAACGGATCCGAACGTCCGCACCCTTAACCTATATCACCATGAATGCCGAGACCGAATCTGAATTAAATGCCGAAGATGCATTACAAATGATTACCGGGGAAGAGTGGCTGAATAAGGTAAGTCCTAATCAACGACAGCTGTTAGAACGTCAGATAGCGGAATTAATTCGCAAATGTAACCGTGATGATTGAAACGGTCAGTAAAAATTAGGGAATGCCTCCGAGCGTATACGATACCGCGTCTTCTAAATCTTCTTCGTCGTATTCACTGAGACCTAAAAATCCAAGTACTGACAATTTATTCTGCTCCCACTCATAATCAACTTCGCAGTTTCCTAGTCGCGAGTGCAACTTAACCATATGTTCGGATATTTTTAACACCGATACCAGAGACTTCAATTTCGGGTTTTCAATACTGTTATCATCGAGTAAGCGCTCAACACTATGATGATTCTTCACCGCTTCTGCTATTAACTTGGGTAATTTCCATACCCGAGTCAGACGATAACCGGCGGCCGCATGATGCATGCCAATGGTTTTAAATTCTTCGCGAGTGATCTTGCCGTCTTCTCGAGCGTAAGAATCCTGAATAATTTGGCCGTAATTACTCACCTGCTGAGCAATAATCGGCACACCGGCATTATGAAATAACCCAAGCGTATAAGCCTCGTCAGTCAATCCAAGGTTTAGTTGCCGGCAAATAGCCGAAGAGACAATTGCCACAGCTGAACTCGACTCCCAAAACCGCTCCATGTTGATTGAAGTGGAAATTTTTGCCATCGAGGACTTTAGTAACATTGATTTTACAATGTTCATCACCCGATCAATTCCAAGCAAAATAACCGCTTGGCTGATGGATACGATTGGTGATTTGAGTCCGAAGAAAGGCGAGTTTACTGTTTTTAGAACAGCAGCACTGACACCCGGATCGGCACTAATTCTAGTAGCGATTTCATCCAGATCGGTTTTCGCAAGCTTGATTTCATCAATCAACTTTGGTTGCGGTGGGATATAAATCCCTTTTAATACATCCTCAGTCATTGCCACGAGTCTTATTGGATAATAATTTTTAAAGCATAGAAGATTTTATAAAAATATCCACTATCCAAGCGGCAAGAAAAAGGGAGCCAAAGCTCCCTTTAACATTGCTCATAACAGAAAGTTACAGCGATTGTTCGCCGTAGATACAGCTACTCAACTTCAAGTTTGTCTACTTTCTGGAAACCGCGCGGCAACTTGTTCCCTCGACGTCCGCGTTCACCGCGATAATGTTCCAAATCTTTCATCTTCAATCGAATATGCCGCTTACCACTATGCACCAATAGTTCCTTGTCTTCAGACACCACAGAAATATCCACAACGAATTCCTCCCGAGACATCACTCGTGCCGAAGGAATACTGATAATTTTATTACCTTTACCTTTAGCCAGACATGGCAAGTCGCGTAACGGGAATACTAATAAACGTCCCTCATTAGTTACCGCAACACAGCTTTGCGTTTCATAATCGAGCACCGGTTTTGGAGCTAATACCTTAGCGCCCTTCGGCAAATTTAATAATGCTTTACCGTTTTTATTGCGCGTAACAAAATCTTCAAACTTAGCGACAAAACCGTATCCTGCGTCGGAGGCAACCAAAAAGAGATCATCATTTTGCCCCATTAAGGTAGTGGTAAAGATAGCCCCCGCAATCGGATTGAAGCGCCCCGACAACGGCTCGCCTTGGCCTCGTGCAGAGGGTAAGGTATGCGCTGCAAGCGCATAGGTTCGACCGGTCGAATCAAAAAAGACCGCTTGTTGATTACTTTTTCCTTCCGCACTTGAAAGGAAATGATCGCCAGATTTATAACTTAATTTTTCTGCATCGATGTCATGCCCTTTGGCACAGCGCACCCAACCTTTATCAGACAAAACTACCGTTACCGGCTCGGTTGGTAATAAATCAGTCTCATCTAACGCTTTCGCTTCTTGACGCTCAACGATTGGTGAACGTCGTTCATCACCAAACTCATCCGCTGTTTGTTGAATTTCTTTTTTAACCAAAGTTTTCAAGCGCCGTGCTGAGCCTAGAATTTTTTCTAACTGATCACGCTCTTTGGCAAGCTCATCTTGCTCACCACGAATTTTCATTTCTTCAAGCCGTGCCAGCTGGCGTAACTTAGTATCTAGAATATAGTTTGCTTGTAACTCAGTGAGCTCGAAGCGTTTCATCAGCTCTAGCTTTGGCTCTTCTTCGGTACGAATAATATGAATGACTTCATCAATATTTAAAAAGGCTATCAACATCCCTTCTAATAAATGCAAACGGTCATTCACTTTAGATAGACGATGCGTTAACCGTCTTCTAGTCGTCTCAGTGCGAAACTCCAACCACTCGCTTAAAAAGCGATTTAATGGTTTAACTTGCGGCTTGTTATCAATTCCGATCACATTGACATTCACGCGATAGTTTTTTTCTAAATCGGTGGTCGCAAATAAATGGCGCATCAATGCTTCCATATCGACTCGATTGGAACGAGGAACTATGACAAATCGGGTCGGTGTTTCGTGATCAGACTCATCGCGCAAATCACTTACCATGGGTAACTTTTTCGCCTGCATTTGCTGCGCAATTTGCTCTAGCACACGACTACCAGACACTTGATGCGGTAATGCTGTAATCACAACCTCGCCATCTTCGGTATGATACTTTGCGCGCATTTTAATACTGCCACGCCCTGTCTCATAAAGCTTACAGATATCTTCTTTCGGCGTAATAATTTCGGCTTCAGTAGGGAAGTCGGGTCCTTTCACAATCTGGTTTAACTCAGCAACTGTTGCGCTTGGGTTGTCCAGTAAATGAATACAGGCATCAGCCACTTCACGTAAATTATGGGGCGGTATATCAGTCGCCATTCCAACAGCAATTCCAGTGGTACCATTGAGCAATAAATTCGGTAACCGCGCAGGTAAGATTTTCGGCTCTTTCATAGTGCCATCAAAATTCGCCACCCAGTCCACAGTTCCTTGTCCAAGCTCGCTTAATAGCACTTCCGCGTAAGGAGACAGTCGCGACTCAGTGTAACGCATCGCTGCAAACGACTTTGGATCATCTGGCGATCCCCAGTTACCTTGACCATCAACCAATGGATAGCGATAGGAAAAGGGTTGTGCCATTAACACCATCGCTTCATAGCACGCAGAATCACCATGCGGATGGAACTTACCTAACACATCTCCAACCGTACGCGCTGACTTTTTATATTTTGCAGTAGCTTTTAAGCCCAGTTCACTCATGGCATAAACAATACGTCGCTGTACCGGCTTTAAACCATCACCAATGTGTGGCAAAGCCCGATCCATAATTACGTACATTGAGTAATTGAGATAGGCTTTCTCTGTAAAATCGGCGAGCGACTGCCGCTCTACCCCTTCGAAGTTAAAATCCATTGCGCTTGTTTACCTCATTGAACTTCAGCTAAGTTGCCCTTGCTTTCGAGCCAACTTTTGCGATCGCTTGCGCGTTTTTTACCCAATAGCATATCCATCACTTGCTCGGTGGCAGAGATGTCATCTATCGACAATTGCACCAGACGCCGGGTATCTCGAGCCATGGTGGTTTCGCGTAACTGTCCCGGATTCATTTCACCGAGTCCTTTAAAGCGCTGCACATTAACTTTTCCGCGCTTTTTCTCCGCTTCAATACGATCCAAAATGCCATTCTTTTCATCTTCATCGAGGGCATAGAAAACCTCTTTGCCAACATCAATTCGATACAACGGAGGCATTGCCATATATAAATGACCTTGCTCTACCAAAGGTTGAAAATGCTTTACAAATAATGCGCAAAGTAAAGTTGCAATATGTAGTCCATCGGAGTCCGCATCTGCAAGAATGCAAACTTTGCCATAGCGCAACTTACTCAAATCATCTGAATTGGGATCAAGACCTATGGCGACTGAAATATCATGAACTTCTTGCGACGCTAAAATGTCATGCCCATCGACTTCCCAGGTATTTAAGATTTTTCCTCGCAGCGGCATAATGGCTTGATAGTCTTTGTCTCGAGCTTGCTTGGCACTACCACCGGCCGAGTCACCTTCAACCAAAAATAATTCTGCATTCATCGGTTCTTGACCAATACAATCGGCTAACTTACCCGGTAATGCGGGTCCTGATGTTACCTTTTTGCGCGCAACTTTTTTCCCCGCTCGCAAGCGCTTATGTGCATTGCTTATCGCGAGCTCTGCTAGCTTATCACCTAGATCAGCATGCTGATTCAGCCACAAACTAAAAGCATCTTTAACCACTCCCGAAACAAATGCAGCACATTGACGCGACGACAAGCGCTCTTTGGTTTGGCCACTAAACTGCGGATCTTCTAACTTAACGGATAATACATAACTGAGTCGGTCCCACACATCTTCCGGTGCTAACTTGACCCCACGCGGCAATAAGTTTCTAAACTCACAGAACTCACGCATCGCCTCTAGAAGCCCAGTGCGAAGTCCATTTACATGCGTACCACCGAGTGCGGTTGGAATCAGGTTAACGTAACTTTCCGCCAACATCTCACCGCCTTCAGGCAACCAATGTAAGGCCCAATCTACCGCTTCAGATTGGCTGGAAAAACTTCCGGTAAAGGGCGCTTCAGGGAGCGTTTCAATCCCTTCAGCCGAAGCTGCGACATAATCGGTCAAGCCATTCTCATAAAACCACTCAAAACTGTCGCCATTGATATTATCGGATAATTTTACTTTTAGTCCCGGACATAAAACCGCTTTTGCTTTGAGCAGATGTTTAAGTCGCGGTACCGAAAACTTTGCTGAATCAAAGTACTTTGGATCCGGCCAGAAGGTTACTGTGGTGCCGGTGTTACGCTTTCCGACCTCGCCAATGATGGCTAAATCAGAGGCCTTGTCACCGTTTTCAAAGGCCATCATTTGCTCTTGGCCATCGCGACGCACACGCACTTCTACCCGTTTCGAAAGGGCGTTTACAACGCTGATACCAACGCCGTGAAGACCACCAGAAAATTGATAATTCTTATTCGAAAATTTGCCGCCTGCATGCAGCTTAGTCAAGATCAGTTCCACCCCCGGGATCCCTTCTTCGGGATGAATGTCCGTTGGCATGCCGCGTCCGTCGTCGGCCACCGACATAGAACCGTCTTTTTCGATGGTGACATGGATGACTTTACAGTGGCCGGCTAACGCTTCATCGACACTGTTATCGATGACTTCCTGCCCTAAATGATTGGGGCGCGCCGTATCGGTATACATTCCGGGCCGTTTCTTTACCGGCTCTAAGCCATTTAAGACTTCAATTGCATCAGCGGTATATTGACTCATATTCTCAGCAAATGTTTTAGGGATCTGGTGCTAATGTTGGCGATTTCAAATCGAGTTGGCAAGTATTTCTGTTGCGCTTAGCGGCGCAATTCGCGAATTATCTGGGAATTGTTCAGATAATCATCAAACCACTGGGGTTGCAAGCTTCTTGTCAGCCAAGGCGCAGACAAAATTGGTTATTTAATAGCCTTTTATCGAGTAATCAACGGTGAAAGGAATATCTTTTACGCGATGAAGTACGCTTTCCACATGGCCATCTGGATAAAGACTGAGATAACGATAACCCGGCGCTTCATCACCAGCTGAAAACTCATTCGAGCTGGGCTTGAACTGAACACAGGTAGATGGCGTCGAAATTAATTGCACACCCGCTTGTTTGCCCACAAAGTCTTGGTGCACATGCCCCCACAGGAAGCAGGTCTCTCGATCGTTATTTTTCACGGCAGCAAATAACTCCTCGGCATTTTTAATACCGAGGTTGTCGAGCCAATCACTACCTACGTTAACCGGCTGGTGGTGCATTACCACGAGTGAGTGTCGCTGCTGATTTTGCTCCACTCGCTGCTGTAACTGCTGTAATTGCGGCGTGGAAATGTGACCGTAAACTTTACCGGGTACCGAGGAGTCCAGTAGCACCACTTGCCAATGATCCGCAATGATAATGCGCTCCGGCGACACAACGCCATAATTAAGGACCTGTGCCATGGTGTCGGGGTGATCATGGTTGCCGGGAATCCAAAAGCACGGCACATTGAAGGCTTGCAGCTTTTCGACCAAATATTGGTATGACTCAACGGATGCATCTTGCGACAAATCTCCCGTCGCCAAGACAAAGTCGGGCGCAATTTCTTCTTTCAGCATCCGTTCGAGTACTGCCTCGAAACTCTGGCGCGTGTTGAGCCCGAGCAATTTGCCCGCATTTTCAGCGAAAATATGGGTATCCGTCAGCTGAATAACACGTACGCATTCTCGGCTGTTCGGATTAATGACTACTTCATTATTCGCGCTCATCACTCTTCTCAGTTCCACTGGTTCCCAGTATCGGTCGGCAAACCTTTTCACTACTATCGCTGAAACAATACCCTAAGCACTGCTGTAACAACACATTACGTTGTAACTTATCGTCTCGATAAAGCTTAACCTGCGCTGGATAGGCATGATTCGATCGCGGCGCATGATTGCGTTGATTTTCGATGACTTCAGCCATTTGCGCGTCATGATACAAACGCACTGTCATATCGATCGACTCAACCCAACGACTTTGGGCAACTTCAAGCCGCAAACGTAGTGTCGTCGTATAACGGGCTTCATCTAAAATATCGATTCTAAGAGGCTCAATATTCGTGCTCATGATTTCCGGCAAAACAGGCCCGTCGGCGCTCAATTCAGCGACACGCAGACAGCGCAATAACAGCGCATAATTCATTTCGCACTGCGCCATATAACGGCTTAAATCCGGTACGTATTTTCGTTTTACTGCACTCATAGCGCCTTAGACTACTTGCTTAAATGGCCAAACACCACCGTTTATTTTAGTTTTCAGCGCTAAAAATTCACACTTTTAAGCTGTTTTCGGCGACAAGTTGTGACTCATTTAACATTAACCACTGAATCCCGATTAATGTCACTGCATTGTTTAACTTGCCTTGCTTAAGCAGTTGATAAGCCTCACGCCAAGCGAACCGATGCACTTTGATATCCTCATGCTCACTACCAAGCCCAGCATAAGCCAAGTGGGCTAAGCCATCGATTTGCGCGACAAATAAATGAATCTGCTCATCCATACCACCTGGGCTGCTCCAGTAAGAGCAAATCGGCGCGATAGCCGTGGGCCGGCAGCCTACTTCTTCTTCGCACTCTCGGATCACCACCTGCGCTAATGATTCACCCGGTTCAACGATGCCCGCCACTAGCTCCAATAGCCACGGGTTTTCAGCTCCGACGGCAGCAGCTCCCGCGCGAAACTGCTCCACCAAAAGCAGCTCCTGCTGCGCAATATCAATTAACAAAACACCAACCGCGTCGCCACGGCGAAAAACCTCGCGTCGAACCGCACTCACTTCACCTTTTTCGAAGGTATCATGAGCAAAGATACACTCATCAACGGAAAAGAAACCTTGGTACAAGGGACGGCGCTGCTCTACGCGATATTTCATTGGTTTTTTGGGGTCACTCATAACCATCACTCTAATTGCCCGTTACTGGCCACTATAATGAAATTATCGTGCCACAATCAATAACGCATTCATTAGAAAAATGCTTTACTATTAATTAGATGCCCTCGACAGAGACGACTAAACCGAATGAATACTGATAAAGCCCGTTTTAATATGATTGAACAGCAAATACGGCCTTGGCAGGTGTCCGACGCGCAAATTTTAAATTTGATGGCTACAACTCCGCGTGAGATGTTTGTGCCAGAGCCCTATCGTGCATTAGCGTTTGCCGATATGTCGATTCCGCTGGGTCATCACCAATCGATGTATGCGCCACGCGAAGAAGCGCGCATGCTACAGGCCGTCTATCTAAGTAAGCAGGATGAAGTTCTCGAGATTGGGACTGGCAGCGGTTTTACCGCAGCCCTGATGGCGAGTATCGCCAAATCGGTCAAGAGTATTGATTGCTATGGCGAGTTTATCGAGCGTGCTGAGCAGCGACTCGGAAAACTGGGGCTCGCCAATGTCGTACTTGCCGAAGAGCAAGCCGAGCAGAATTGGAGCCCGCAAGACGACTTTGATGTGATTGTTTGTACACCTGGCATTAATTTCAAGCCTCTCAAATTGCTCGATAGTCTGCGTCCCAATGGGCGATTATTTTGCATTCATGGAATCCAAAGCAATCAATATGCGTATCTATACAAAAAAGACGCCCAAAACGATATTCATATGGAACGCCTTTTTGAATTGTCAACGCCGCTTCTCAGCACGGAGCACGAGCTGCAATTATTTGAATTTTAATACAAAAGGACATCAACATTCGTTTACAATTGGACACCAAAGAATGACAACCTTTTTGCTAAAGTGTTCGTCAAAGTGTCAAAGACAATGTTGACATTCATTAAAACCATGGGGAATTTATTTTGAAGACAAAATTAACATGGCTGGCAGCCACCAGCTTATCGTTGGTTTCGCTTTGGCAACCGGTCAGCGCTAAGACCAACTTGTGGGAAATTTATCAGCAAGCCTTGCGCAACGATCCAACTTTACTGGCCAGCGAAATGGGCTTAAAAGCCACCGAGGAGCGAGTTGATCAAAGTTATTCAGCTCTACTGCCTACCATCAATGCCGGTATATCGCGTAAATATTTAGAAAGCGAGGGGCGCGATAACATCCAGTTGCCGGAGGTTGAGTCGGAACAAACCGTGGACTCCAAAGGAATCTCTTTAACTCAGGTCATCTACAATCATGGTGCTTGGGTTGGCTTAGACATCCGCAAAAAGCAAGCTTTACGTGCCGGCGTTGACCATGAAGCGGAAAAACAGAAGTTAATCGTGCGTGTTGCTGAAGCCTACTTTAACGTTTTAGCCGCACAAGATGGCTTAGATTTTTCCAGTGCGGAAATGAAAGCGATTAAGCAAGAGCTCGAGCAAACCAACCAAAAATTTGAAGTTGGGTTAATTGCAATCACTGATGTTCATGAAGCTCAAGCACGTTATGATCAAGCGATGGCCGACAATATTCGTGCGCAAAATACTCTCGATAACACGAAAGAGACTCTACGCGAAATTACTAACGAATATTATTCCACATTGGCGCCGCTCAAAGTTGACTTTGAACTACGCTCACCCGAGCCCAATGACGTTGAGCAGTGGATCAAAACTTCTGAAGAACGTAATTTGACTTTAAACGCGCGCAAAATTGATAAAGATGTTGCGCGCAACACCGTCAAGCTTAATTTTTCTGCCCACTACCCTAGCCTCAACCTTGAAGGCTCTTGGGGGGAAAGTGAAACGACCGATATTTCAATCGATGGCATTGCCGGCCCGGACTCAGATGGTGAGTCAACCAGCATCACTTTGTCTTTGAATGTCCCACTTTACTCGGGCGGAGAAACTCAGTCGAAGGTTCGCGAAGCACAGCATCTGTTCCAGCAAGCCGTTCATAATATGGAAAGTGCTTACCGCAGCGCCGTGCGTCAAACCAAGAGCGCTTATTTGGGTATTCAAGCATCAATCAGCTCCGTAAAAGCATTAAAGCAATCAACCGTTTCCAGCCAAGCGGCACTTGAAGCAACTCAAGCGGGATTTGAAGTGGGAACGCGTACTATTGTTGATGTGTTAAATAGCACGCGTGTTTTGTACAACGCGAAACAAAACTTAGCACGCGCTCGTTACGATTATATTTTGAATACCCTAAAGCTTAAACAAGCGGCAGGTACTTTGACTGAGCAAGACTTACGTCAAGTCAACGCTCTGCTCAATTAAGTCTAAAAATCACGATTAAAAAAGGAAGCTTCGGCTTCCTTTTTTTATGCTCTTTAGTGGCGCAAATAAAGCGAGCGAAGGCCTGTTAAGTAGCTTTTGCGGAATAAAAAACCACTTGCCTATCGCGGCTTTTATAAAAATTGATGAATCAGCTTAATAGTCTTACTCACAGCGCCACGGTTAGCTTCCACTACCGCTTTACCCGCGTCGCCCATTTTACGACAACGCTTGTGGTCTTGAGCTAACTTAAGCAAACTGTCGCCCAATTCATCCGGATTAACGATTTCGGCCGCGCCTGCTTCTTGCATATTACGGAACACATCGGAAAAATTGAAGATATGCGGGCCAGACACAACCGGTTTCGCCAACGCAGCAGGCTCAAGCGGGTTGTGGCCACCACGATCGATTAAGCTACCCGCAACAAACGCGACATGTCCGCGGTGATAACAGTACATTAACTCGCCCATTGAATCACATAAAAAAACATCTTCATCGGATAAATGATGTTCCTTATCACTGCGTCGATATAAACTAAAACCGCGCTGTACGATCAACTCACTCACCGAATCAAAGCGCTCTGGATGACGTGGCACAATAATTAATTTCGCGCGCAATCCACGATCGAGTAGCCAACGCTGAGCAGCTAAAATAATCTCGTCCTCACCTGCATGAGTACTGCCAGCAACCCATACAAAAGCATCTTTACCCCAGTCAGAAAAAATTTCACGGGTTTTACTATCGATATTTCGCGGCAACTGCAAATCAAACTTAATACTACCGGTTACCGATACTTTGTCTTCTTCTGCTCCTAAATGAATAAAACGTTCAGCATCGGCTACATTTTGACAAGCGAGATGGGTTATGGGATCTAATAACAGTCGATTTGTTGGAATGGGAAGTCGCGCATAATTGTGCGCTGAACGCGCAGACAGGCGCGCATTGATTACAATCACCGGCACCTTTTGCTTGCGTGAGTAATGAATAAAATTAGGCCACAGTTCAGTTTCCATAATAATAGTTAGCTTGGGCTTAATTTTGCGAATAAAGCGGTTAACCACCCAGGGTAAGTCGTACGGCGAATACAAATGGATAACACTGCTACCCAACAATGATTGAATACGTTCTGCACCAGTTGGTGTGGTGGTGGTGACCACGATAGGATAGTCGGGGTACTCTTTCAAAAGCCGCTTGATCACTGGAACCGCTGCAAGCGACTCACCAACCGATACGGCGTGGACCCAAATAGTCTGGTTAACTTTGGGGGCGTCAAATAAACTGAAGTGTTCTTTCCAGCGTCCACGGTAAGTAGGATATTGCCGCCCCTTGAAGTACAAGTTGATCAGCGCCATGGGCAATGCTAAAAAGAATGTTAACGAGTAAAGTAGCCTGAACACATGGCCCCCTGCTGTATTGATCGATGTTTTCTATATTACTCTAGCTATAGTAGACTGCATTAGCAGTCTTCGAGAACCTTTGTTCTTTGCCGATCATAAAGAAAAAATAACATGAGGTATACACTGGGATTATGATTGACTCGCTAGTACAGTACCAATTGCCCATACTCATGGGACTTTCACTATTATTCTTAATACTGAGTCTCAGTAGCTTATGGCAAGCAATAAAAAGCTTTCGTTTATTGCGTTTGCTAAAAGCAACTCGAAAATTAGTACTGGCGCTTATTTTTATACCATTAACCTTAACGACTTCGTTTGTTGCCATTGGTCTTCAGGGCTTTCAAACGCTTACCCACGAAGAAGAAATTGCACAACTAACGGTCAAGCCGCAGCAGGATAAGTCCTTTTATGCAATCTTAAGTTTTCCCGATGGTCGGCGCGAGAGCTTTTTGTTAAGTGGCGATGAAGTTCAGATTGATGCGGATATATTGAAATGGAAGCCGTACGCTCACTACCTTGGTTTGCACACTCACTATGACCTTAATCGCATCTCTGGTCGTTATCGTTCGGTCAACGATGTTCAGCGATTACCGCCTTCGGTTTACTCATTGACCAGTGAACGATACTTGGATCTGGCGCAGGCACGCCATCAATATTCATTTCTGTCATTTTTATTCGATGCTGAGTATGGATCAGCAACGTTTATTCGGGTTGATAAGCCCGCACAGTTTAGTCTTCGGGTATCCACAACCGGGTTATTGCTGCGTCCAATTACCCGCTCATAAACTAACGGTTAAGCGCGCTTCTCCGCGGCCTTTTTGCGGCGTACTTCCTTCGGGTCCGCAATCAGAGGACGATAAATCTCTATGCGATCGCGATCACGCAACGGGGTATCCAAGGTGGTCATCTTGGAAAAGATCCCAACCTTATTACTATTCAAGTCTATTTCAGGATACTTCTGCAAAATCTGTGATTGCTCGATAGCTTGACGAACCGTTTGTCCCGGGCTGATTGCCACTGTCACCAACTCTTGCTCTGTGGGCGTTGCATAAATCACTTCAACATTAATGCGCTCTTCAGTCGTTTCCATTATGCGCCACTCCCTAATTGTTTTGCTCGCTGCACAAAAGCCTGTAGCATGGCTTCGGCAATCTTACTAAAAACGCGGTTGAACGCTAACGCTAGCACTTTGCTATTAAACTCAAAGTCCAAGTGAAAGACTACTTTACACGCATGATCATCTAACGCGATAAAGTGCCACTTCCCAGTTAAATACTTAAATGGCCCACTTTGTAGCTTCAGTTCAATAATTTCATTTTCGGTCAGTTGATTGCGCGTTGTAAAAGCTTGGGTAAATCCACCTTTCGAGACTTCAATCTCAGCGACCATATGGGTATTTGACTGCTGTAAAACTCGGCTTGCGCGGCAGCCATCCACAAATTGAGGATAGGATTCGACGTCATTAACCACAGCAAACATTGTCTTAGCTGATACCGGAACGAGCGCGGTCTTATCTATCTGGGGCATGCGATACCTTATAACACTCACAAACTTAGGCTATTTTAACACTTTTCTAAGCAATGAGTCGGATATCCTTTATACCACTGCCATAGCGCTTTATAATAGAGACACTTGATTAGGATCTGATTATTTATGGCTAAGAAAAAGAAGACGCCCGATAACGTCATCGTTCAAAATAAGAAAGCTCGTCACGACTTTTTTATTGAAGACACCTTTGAAGCCGGTCTTGTGCTCGAAGGCTGGGAAGTCAAAAGCTTGCGTGCCAGCAAAGTTAATTTAAGCGATAGTTATATTCACCTAAAAGATGGGGAAGCTTGGCTATTGAACTGCCACATTTCGCCCCTGCAAACGGCCTCAACTCACATTGATGCAAATCCAACCCGCTACCGCAAATTGCTGCTGCATAACCGCGAATTAGCGCGCCTATTTGGCGCCCACCAGCGCCAAGGCTACACCATTGCAGCACTAAAGCTGTATTGGAAAAAGAATCGCGTCAAACTGGAAATTGGCTTAGCAAAAGGTAAAAAGCTACACGATAAGCGCGCTACTGAAAAAGAGCGCGAGTGGAACCGTGCGAAGCAACGAGTACTGAAAAATGCTTAATCTGATACGACTATGTGTCGTCATTTGCTCTTTGCTGCTTACCGGTTGCCAATCGTTTATTGGTGACCAGCCGCCAGCGCCTGTGAAACAAGCGGGTTCAGCAGCAGAAGTCAGCCAGTGGATTAACCAAGCCATCGTTAAGCTTGAAAGCGGTCAGGCCGATGCCGCACAAATGTTATTAAAGAAAGCTTTAGCGGCCGCACCCAATAATCCAACGGCCAAGCGCCTATTGGGTCAAATCGAAGTAGCGGCAAAGAAGCGTTATGGTAGCGATTTTTTCTATTACCAAGTAAAACAGGGCGATACTTTTGGCAAGCTTGCACTCCGTTTTTTGGGTCACTCTCTCGAGTTTTATGGCTTAGCCAAATATAACAACATTGCCAATCCGCAAAATTTGCGCGCAGGACAACGAATAAAAATCCCACAGACACAGCCCAGTAAAAGTCACGCCAGTAATTTTGCTGCAGTCGCTGAGAAGTTAAGTCAGCAGCAACCCTTAGCAGCTCTGACTGAATTAAAAAGCATCACTTTGTCGAAGCTTAATCGTGCCAACTACATCGATTATTTGTACCGAACATTGGCGGCTTTAGATAACGACTTAAATGCAGATAACGCGCAAAGTTTACTAACCGCGTTAAAGCAGTTTCCAACCCAAGGTGACACCAAAGTGCGCCAGCGGATCAACATAAGTCGACAAAAGTGTGAATACACCCTACATATGAGCAAAGCACAGCAGCAAATAGCTAAGCAACAGTGGGATTTGGCTTATCAAGAAGCAGTGGCGGCCACTAGATTGCCAAAAGCTGCACATCAAGAAAAGTATCAAAACATTGTTGATGAACTTAGCGAGGAGCTACATGGGCAGGCGGTTATTTTACAGCGCAGTCAAAAACTAAAACAAGCTGTGGAGCTATGGGATCAAGTATTGCGAATAAACCCTCAGCACGAACCTGCAAAAATTTACAAAGCCCGCGCTGAAAAGCTATTAGTACAACTGAACCAACTGAATAACTAAAACGAGCGGCTGTTTAAGCCGCTGCTACGTTGGTTGATTCAAAAATTTTGTCTGCAGAGGCTGCAACAAAACCACGGTACTGTTGGTCAGTCCCCGGTATATTGAAGCGCTCGGCAAACTCATAAAAGCAACTGCGAATGGTTAATTCACGATCACTAAATGACCATTTGACTAAATTGGCCATCGTTGAGCTCTGTTTTAGCGCTACTTCCTCACTACCTTTAATTTCACCACCACTAACATTTAACGCAAAACTCTTTTCTTTCAATAGCTCATTGACTGCTTCCAATGAAGCTAGTTGCGTTAGGTGATTGACGGAAACCGTAAAGTGATTCGCTCTAAGCCCAAAAGTTGCTAACCAAGCCGCATACTCGCTGTGCTTTAACAATAGTTCGTATTCGCCAGCAGAGATGGTTCGCCAAGGCATCATAGGTAAACTAAGACCCTTTTCGGCAATGGCTTGTTCAGCTTCTGCGATTAAGCCTTCGCAAATATCTTGCACTGCTTGTGGCATCTCTTCTAACAACAACTCGCTGACGAAGATTTTAGGAGCATCGAGATCGGTAGGAACTTCAAAATGATAAGCGCGAAGTTTTTTCGCTTCGAAGTGATATTCATCAACCGCTTTGTAGCCAAACTGAGCTAAATACTCGGCAATAGCGTCCAATGCAATTGCGCCTCGATTAAAGGTGCGCAGTGCAATGTGATCGTTCACGATGGTCTCTCCATTAGTGGCGAATAGGTCGTGAATACGCTTAGCGTCCGGCGTTAAGGTTAAATAATCTTCCCAAAGATTTTCAAGCAATTGGTGCATATAGGCTCCGTTGACAATTTATTGCAGTGCACAATATAGCCAATTCAGATAAATCTATCAAGCCTAATGGAAGGTCTAAATGAGTGATTTTTCACAAAAAAAAGCCGGCAAGCGCCGGCTTTAAAAATTTTAAAAGTAGTCGCTTACTCTTCAGTTTCGTCTACTTCTTCAACAATATCTTCTTCAACTTCTGGGCGATCAACTAGTTCAACAATTGCCATCGGTGCGTTATCACCAGTACGGAAACCGGCTTTGATGATACGTAAATAACCGCCTGGGCGATCTTGATAGCGAGGACCTAGTTCGTTAAAAAGAATACCAACGGCTTCTTTTGAACGAGTGCGTGAAAACGCTAAACGGCGATTCGCAACACTGTCAGTTTTAGCTAAAGTGATCAAAGGCTCCGCGATGCGGCGAAGTTCTTTCGCTTTAGGTAAAGTAGTTTTAATTACTTGATGCTTGAACAATGAAACCGACATATTGCGGAACATTGCTTGACGATGTGAACTATTACGGTTCAGCTGACGTCCACTCTTACGATGACGCATGGTCAATACCTCTTTATATTAAGCAGCCTGCAATAGTACTGCTTTTATTTAGTTTCATTTATATAACAAAAATCACCGACCAAGGCCGGTGATTTTATTCTTCCTTTACAAGAAGGAATTACTTGTCGTCTAGAAGACTTGCTGGAGGCCAGTTTTCTAAACGCATACCCAAAGACAGACCGCGTGAAGCTAATACGTCTTTGATTTCTGTTAAAGACTTTTTACCTAAGTTAGGTGTCTTCAACAATTCAACTTCTGTGCGCTGAATCAAATCACCGATGTAATGAATATTTTCGGTTTTCAAGCAGTTCGCAGAACGGACCGTCAATTCTAAATCGTCAACAGGACGCAATAGAATCGGATCGATTTCAGGCTCACGGCTCTCAGGCTCTGACTCTTTCTCATCTTTCAAGTCAACAAACGCGGCTAGTTGCTCCTGAAGAATCGTCGCGCTGCGGCGAATCGCTTCTTCTGGGTCAATAGTGCCATTAGTTTCAATTTCTAAAACTAATTTGTCGAGGTTAGTACGCTGTTCAACACGTGCAGCTTCAACTACGTAAGAAACACGTCGAACAGGACTGAAAGATGCGTCAACTTGAAGACGACCAATTGGTGCATCTTCTTCTGCACTATGACGATTTGCCGCTGACTCATAACCACGACCTTTCGCTACTTTAATATTCATAGCAATAGAACCGTTTTTAGTCAGGGTCGCAATTTTATGCTCAGGATTGATGATCTCAACACCAGATAACCCAGCAATATCGGCACCGGTAACATCACCTTCACCGCTTTTTTGCAAAGTTAAAATTGCTTCGTCTTTATCTTCCAAACTCACTGCTAAGCCTTTTAGGTTTAACAGGATCTCGATTACGTCTTCTTGAACACCTTCAATAGTGGTGTATTCATGAAGCACGCCATCAATTTCTACTTCTACGACTGCTGCGCCTGGCATTGACGAAAGCAAAATACGACGCAAAGAGTTGCCCAATGTATGACCGAAGCCGCGCTCAAATGGCTCTAAAACCACTTTCGCGCGATTGTCATCAATTTGCTCAACCTTTATTTGTCGTGGTGTCAAAAATTCGTTGACATTACCCATACAAATCCTGTCCTCTTTAAAGAATTAGGCTTTACTTGGAGTACAGCTCCACAATCAGATTTTCGTTGATTTCTGAAGGTAAGTCACTGCGCTCAGGAATGGCTTTGAAAGTCCCTTCCATTTTGTTTTCGTCAACTTCAACCCAAGTTGGCTTGTCACGTTGGGCAGCTAACTCAAGTGCTGCTTTAATACGTGCTTGACCTTTTGACTTCTCACGAATAGTGACGATGTCATTGGGCTTCACTTGGTAAGATGGGATATTTACTACCACACCATTAACCATAAGTGATTTATGGCTGACCAACTGACGGGCTTCTGCGCGAGTTGCTCCAAATCCCATGCGATAAACAACGTTATCCAAGCGAGATTCTAATAGCTGGAGCAAGTTTTCGCCAGTAGCACCTTTCAAGCTGGCAGCTTGCTTATAATAGTTGCGGAATTGCTTTTCTAGCACGCCGTAAATACGACGAACTTTTTGCTTCTCACGTAACTGTACACCGTAATCAGATAAACGCGGACGTTTTGATCCGTGTTGACCCGGTGTTTGATCGATTTTACATTTGCTTTCAATTGCTCGAACGCCGCTTTTCAGCATCAAATCTGTGCCTTCACGACGTGCAAGTTTTAACTTAGGACCACGATATCTAGCCATTGTTCGTCTCCGTTAGTAATTACACGCGTCGCTTTTTAGGCGGACGACAACCATTGTGTGGAATAGGAGTAACATCAGTGATGTTAGTAATCTTGAAACCAGCCGCGCCGAAAGCACGAACCGCTGATTCGCGACCTGGTCCAGGACCTTTCACGAATACTTCAAGATTTTTCATTCCCATTTCCTTAACCATGCTTGCAACACGGTCAGCCGCTACTTGAGCAGCAAATGGTGTAGATTTACGAGAACCACGGAAACCCGATCCACCGGCAGTTGCCCAAGCTAGAGCATTACCTTGACGATCAGTGACAGTTACGATGGTGTTATTAAATGAGGCATGGATGTGAGCCATGCCATCAACTACATGCTTTTTGACCTTTTTACGGGCCTTAGTAGGTGTCTTTGCCATAATTCAAATCCTAGCGTTAGTTTTTAATAGGCTTACGAGGCCCTTTACGAGTACGAGCATTGGTCTTGGTACGTTGACCACGTACTGGAAGACCACGACGATGACGGATACCACGGAAACAACCAAGGTCCATCAAACGTTTAATGTTCATACTCACTTCTCGACGTAAGTCACCTTCTACAGTGAACTTGGCCACTTCTGAACGCAAAGTTTCAATTTGGGCTTCGTCAAGATCTTTAATTTTAACGCTAGGCTCGATTCCCGCTGCTTCGCAAATTTTCAAAGCGCGTGGGCGGCCGACACCGTAAATTGCAGTTAATGCAACTTCAGCATGCTTATGTACAGGTATGTTAATGCCAGCTATACGGGCCATTTAATCAAACTCCACTTAATTTTAATTTGGCTAACCTAGCCAAAAAGGCGCAATAGGATAGCCATAAACCGGGTATATATCAACCAGTTTTTGATTTAACTTACGATTAACCCTGACGCTGCTTGTGTCGTGGGTCTTCACAAATAACCCGAACACTACCATGACGACGGATTACCTTGCAGTTACGGCAAATCTTTTTTACCGAAGCACGAACTTTCATAATCTACTCCAAAAGTTTCTGACTAACCGCGATCCTATCGGATCTGACCGGAAGCGCCATAATTCTTAAAATTCGCCTTTTTCAATACTGACTCATAGTTTTTAGACATTAAATGACTCTGAACTTGAGACATAAAGTCCATTACTACAACTACGATAATCAGCAGTGAGGTACCACCGAAGTAGAAAGGCACCTGAGTGAACAAGATTAGAAACTCTGGTAACAAGCACACAATCGTTACATAAAGTGCACCCGCCAAAGTAAGCCGCGTCATAACCTTGTCAATGTATTTGGAGGTTTGCTCACCAGGACGAATTCCAGGAATAAACGCTCCAGACTTCTTCAAATTGTCTGCCGTCTCACGAGGATTCATGGTCAATGCAGTATAGAAGAAGCAGAAGAATATAATGCCAATCGCGTAGAGAATAATGTACAAGGGATTTCCAGGTTGCAATTGAGCAGTAATGTCACGCAACCAACCCAAGCTTTCATTTCCCTGACCAACCCATTGTAAGATTGAACCTGGGAACATGATGATTGCAGTTGCAAAGATAGCCGGAATAACACCTGCCATATTCACCTTCAATGGCAAATGGCTGCTTTGCGCTGCAAATACTTTACGACCTTGTTGACGCTTTGCGTAATTAACGACGATACGACGTTGACCACGTTCAACCCATACAACAAAGAATGTCACAATCACGATTAGCGCTGCGATACCCATCAATGCTAAATCATGTAACTCACCGGTACGCGCTTGCTCAACCGTGCTACCAATGGCGCTCGGAAGACCAGCAATAATACCTGCGGTGATTAACATTGAAATACCGTTACCAATACCGCGTTCGTTGATTTGCTCACCAAGCCACATCAAGAACATAGTACCGGTTACTAACGATACGACAGCACCAAAGTAGAATGCGAACCCTGGATTTGGAACAATACCCGGCAACATAGTCGGCAAGTTCATCGAAATACCGACGGCTTGAACCGTTGCTAACGCTAAGGTTAGGTAACGGGTGTATTGACTCAATTTACGACGTCCAGCTTCGCCTTCTTTCTTAAGTTGTTTCATGCGGTCATCAACAAAGCCCATTATCTGAATGATAATCGACGCTGAGATGTAAGGCATAATGCCTAGCGCAAAAACACTGGCTCGCTCAAGTGCTCCACCAGAAAACATATTGAACATCGCCAATAGGTTACCGGATTGTGAATCTAACATCTGTTGTAAAACAGTTGAGTCGATTCCTGGAACGGGAACGAACGATCCAATTCGGAAAACAATAAGAGCGCCGAGCAAAAACAGCAAACGCTGTTTTAGCTCGGACATTCCGCTATTACTTGAGAGAGCAGGACCTTTGGCCATTAGCTTTCAACCTTTCCGCCTGCAGCTTCAATGGCTTCCTTAGCACCTTTCGATACTCGGATGCTTGACGCTACAGTAACAGATTTTTTGATTTCACCGGATAGCATAACTTTAACGTGCTCGATGCTATTATTAATAACACCTGCCGCTTTCAAGCTAAGCAAATCTACGACTTCACCTTCAACTTTGTTTAGCTCAGCAAGACGAACTTCTGCTGATACTAAAGACTTACGTGATGTGAAACCGAATTTCGGTAAACGTTGTTTCAAAGGCATTTGACCACCTTCGAAACCCGCACTAACTTTTCCACCTGAGCGCGACTTCAAACCTTTGTGACCACGGCCAGCAGTTTTACCTAAGGTAGAACCGATACCACGACCAACACGTTTGCGAGACTTTTTTGCGCCGTCAGCTGGGCTAAGAGTATTTAATCGCATCTTAGTCCTCCACGCTTACCATGTAGTAGACCTTATTTGCCATACCACGGTTTTCAGGAGTATCCAAAACCTCTACGGTATGACCGATCTTGCGTAAACCCAAGCCTGCTAAACACGCTTTATGCGCCTTCAAGCGGCCAATGCTAGAACGCGTTTGCGTTACTTTAAATGTTTTATTCGCCATGACACTACTCCAGAATATCTTCTACAGTTTTGCCACGCTTAGCGGCCACTGACTCAGGAGTTGCCATGTTCGCTAACCCTTTGATTGTCGCGCGGACAATGTTAATTGGGTTAGTAGAACCGTTACTCTTTGCCAGTACATTCTGAATACCAAGTACTTCGAACACTGCACGCATTGCACCACCGGCGATAATACCGGTACCTTCAGATGCTGGTTGCATGAATACTTTAGAAGCACCATGCGCAGCATTGATAGGATGCTGTAATGTGTGTCCGTCTTTTAATTCAACTTGGACCATATTGCGACGAGCTTGCTCCATCGCCTTTTGAATCGCTGCTGGAACTTCGCGGGCTTTACCGCGACCAAAGCCAACCTTACCTTTACCATCGCCGACAACAGTTAAAGCGGTGAAAGAGAAAATACGACCACCTTTAACCACTTTGGCGACACGGTTAACGTTGACTAATTTTTCCACCAGACCTTCGGTGTTGTTCACTTCTTGTCTAGCCATCATTCAACCCTTAAAACTGGAGACCTTTCTCTCGAGCCGCATCCGCCAATGCTTTAACTCGACCATGGTATTTAAAACCGGAACGATCAAATGCTACGTCTAAAACGCCAGCTTCTAAGGCACGTTCTGCCACT
This sequence comes from Gammaproteobacteria bacterium, assembly GCA_013373545.1. Classification (GTDB taxonomy): domain Bacteria; phylum Pseudomonadota; class Gammaproteobacteria; order Enterobacterales; family Kangiellaceae; genus Pleionea. The sequence goes on along the minus strand of JABXHQ010000124.1, from coordinate 1,353 downwards.
AGGTTGCCAACTTTTTTCGCTGCATCAATGTTACCAGTACTCTTAAGTTCGCCTTTAACCGCTTTCTCATTTGTTGAGGCAGCAGCTAAAACACGACCATCTTCTGCAGAAATAACTTGTGCATAAATGTGTTGAGCCGTTCGGTTTACAACCAAGCGATTAACACCAAGTTCTTTCATGTGATAGCGCCCAGAAGCGGCGCGACGTATTCTTGCTTGCTTCTTATTCATGACGACGCCCTACTTTTTCTTCGCTTCTTTACGACGAATATGCTCATCAGCATATCGAACACCTTTACCTTTATAAGGCTCTGGTGGACGGTAAGCTCGGATATTCGCTGCAACTTGGCCAACTAGCTGTTTGTCCGCACCTTTAACCACAACTTCTGTGTTTGAAGGAGTTTCTACGGTAATACCTGCAGGTACTTCGTAATCAACAGGGTGTGAGAAACCTAGCGTTAAGCTAAGCGTGTTACCTTTTGCTTGCGCACGGTAACCAACACCAACTAGTTGCAATTTCTTTTCAAAACCATCGCTCACACCAACAACCATATTGTTCACGAGTGAACGCATGGTACCGGCAAATGCACTTGCATTAGCGACGCCTTCGCGAGGAGTAAAAGTCAGTACGTTGTCATCTTGCTTAATTTCAACAGCATCGTGTACTGTTCTTTTTAACTCACCTTTACTGCCTTTAACAGTAATGTCTTGCCCCTGCAATGTGATGTTCACACCAGAAGGGATGCTGACAGGATTATTAGCTACTCGAGACATGATACTACTCCTTAACTTACGGTGCAGATCACTTCACCACCGAAACCGGCAGCGCGTGCAGCTTTGTCAGTCATTACGCCTTTAGAAGTCGAAATAATCGCGATACCTAAGCCACCTTGGACTTTTGGTAACTCGTCGACTTTCTTATAAATGCGTAAACCAGGGCGACTAACACGTTTCAAAGTATCGATAACTGGACGACCTTGGAAGTACTTTAATTGTACTGACAAAGTGCGCTTGTTACCGGCTTCTTCTGAAACAGAGTAGTCAGTGATAAAACCTTCTTCTTTTAGCACGTTACAAACGTTAACTTTCTGCTTAGAAGACGGCATAGTTACTGATTTTTTGCCTGCCATTTGCCCGTTACGAACACGGGTTAACAAATCGGCAATAGGATCTTGCAAACTCATGACGATTCTCCCAAGAATTACCAGCTAGCTTTAACCAAGCCTGGAACATCGCCTTTCATCGCATGCTCACGTAATTTGTTGCGGCATAAACCGAACTTACGTAAGTAGCCATGAGGACGTCCAGGGACTCGGCAACGATTGTGTTGACGAACAGGGCTCGCATTGCGAGG
>JABXHQ010000090.1 GCA_013373545.1 Gammaproteobacteria bacterium | reverse complement strand
GCGTTAACTTAATATGAACAATATGAAATTTACTCAGTCTACCTTGCAAGGTTGTATAAATAGACTAATTACATACTACCGAACAATCATTACAGTCGTTGTTGTGCCAATACTATTCTCGATTGTATTAAAATTAAATGATCAGCCACTACCGAAGGAAATGGTAACAATTTTATTGTTAGTGCCGATATTAGTCACATTGTGGCTAATTGTATTTAATTCTGGCTCAAATAAGCTACAAGCTTGCGAATTGACTTTAAATGAGCAGTTTATTTCGGTATCTAAATATGGCGAAAAATCAGAACTTAATTGGAACGATGTTACAAAGCTTACTATTTCAAAAATTTTAGGTAACCATGTAATATTGAGTTCGAATTCTGATCAAAAATTGGTATTTGATTACTTTGCTTTTAGTAGAAATCAACGAAATCAAATAATTTCGTATATAAGGTCAAAGTTAACAAAGTAAAGCAGCGGACTATTTAAACGCTGCTCGCGCTAAAAAATCCGCAGCTTAAAGCGTTATGTGTAAATCATGAATCGAGAAAAGGGTAAAAACGGGAGTTATGTTTGTCCTTGTTGTGGGTACGCAACTTTGGATGAAGTCACTAACTACGAGATATGTGAACTTTGCTTCTGGGAAGATGATGGTCAAGATGATATTGATGCCCACGAGTGCTTAGGTGGGCCCAACCATGTCAGTCTTACTGAAGCACGTAAAAACTTTCTAGTATTCGGTGCAGCAGAGAAAAAAGACCTTAGTTGTGTTCGCAGCGTTCGACCTACCGATGAAAATGTGCGCAATTATAAATTAATCAATGGTGAGGCCCGTGCAAACTGAAACACATAACAAGTTTAGCCAGCATCGCCACAGCAAAAACACGCTGTGGCTGGACCTCACTTCGTTCGGCCGCTGCTAAAGGCGTTATAGAGAAGTATTATGAGAGCTCTTTTTGTAGGTTTAATATTTTCATCAATACATGCAAATGCTCAAATTATTGAGTTTAAAGAAGATAAGTCATGTGTCCCAGAAACTGATAACTGTTTTTCAACACTTAAGATCAAGTCGGCGAATAAAACTGTTCAAGTTGATTCATTGAATGGGCCGTTTTTTCTATCGAGAGAGAATGATCAGGTTTTTGGTTGTGGCGGAGACACTTTTTCACAGGCTATGTATGCTACATTGACGGATCAGAATGGAGTAACAATTAAGTACAGTCATATTGGTCCTATCATCGACTGTGGAATCTCAGACAAAGGTAGGTTGTACTGGTTTGTTTATGAACGAAAGTGGAATAGCGATTTCGAACCAACCATATATATTATTGACAATAACGCAAAGCTACTTCATGAACAAAAGGTTAATTTGAGTGAAAAATATTGGATTGTAGTTGGTGAGGACAGTATTTCCATCAACACCCCAAAGTATTATTAACTATAACAATTTAAGGCAGTGGATAAACCAATGCTTTAAGCGTTAGCCAATAGGAAAGTTTTATTTAGGAGCAAGTATGAAAAAAATATTTTTAGTCTTAGTTTGTATCGTAGTTTCTGCCTGTAGTGTTCGTTATCCCATGCACAGTAAGCAAGGTCTAACGGACAATGACGTAGGTTTGATCTTTGATCCTAGAGCATATCTAACGATATATTCAATAGATGGAAAAAGGACTGATTACACAATGGCTAAGGTTGTGGAACTTGAGCCAGGTAAACATCGTTTTGTTTTGACTTGGAATACATCTTTTAGACCACCTGTTCTTGTAGCAGCCCCTTTGTTTCAACCTGACATGAAAGATCCTTACGTAGATTTGGAAGTTGAAATCAAAAAAGGATACTCATATACAATAAGTGCCATAATTGACGGAAAACCTGTTTTGGATGGTCCTGCTAAAGAAGCTTGCATTTTTGGTGAGCCAACAAATGCACCTGGAAGTTCAGTAAATGTAACTGGCGAATATAGGATTCACAGTGAAAAAGTGCAAAAAATAGGATGTGCTCCTATAAATTTCCCAGACTCATAAAGCTAACAAATCAATCAAAGTGGCCCCTGGCGGAGTACATTATTAAAGCGTTATAGGCCAAGAGTAATTCATGGATAATCTGGAAAAAAATCAAAATGATAATACCTCTTTGGTATGATCAAAAAGCTTGGGCAGAGGAATTGCTTGTTAAGTCTTTCAATTTAGATACAGCTGAAGATATCCTCAAGCAAGAGAACCGTGGTAACAACCCAATTCCAGGTACCAATTGGATGTACCGCACACATGGAGTGGGCGTAGACATTTATCGTACAGTTGACGTTGGTGGTATTGATTTCGATTTTGATAAACCAGACCCAGACGCATGGCGGTTGCAGATTTTTTTGAGAAACAGTACAACGAAGGTAATGTGCTATTAAATGAATACCGAGAACTGTACGAACACGAAGGACTTTTAAAATGTTTTATAGAACAAGCCTTAGCAAAGTAAAGCCTATAACAAGGCAAGGCAAAATCACCCTTCGGGCTAGACGTGCTAGCGCGCGCCTTTGCTTGCGGCGTTGGTGCTTATGAAAGCTTTGATACTCACAACAATTTTAATATAGCTATTTTCTGGCTGCACTAGTGCTCCATTGAACATTGAACAACTGCCACAAGCTCTAGTTGGCACAACGGTATCTTCAAAGTTTACGGGGTGGGGTAGAAATTGGTGTTCCAAAGGAGAGCCGGTCAAAGACCTATATAATTCTACGGCTTTAAACTGCACCATGCTTGGCGGCGAAATTCATTTGGTTCGTATTACAAATGCTAGGAGCCTGATTGATGGTAGCCCTATACAAACGTTTGACGTTCTTATTCCTGCTTCGGTAGATAATAGTGAAAGGCATGGAATAGTATTAAGTAGAATTGGCTCCAAATAATCTAGCGCTTGATACCGGTGTTAAATATTGGGCAACTGAATTTGCTTTTCAATACTCTCAATGCCCAGAAGATGGTATCAAGTTTCCAACTCATTCATGTTTTGATAAATTGAGAAATAAATATGCAAAATAGCACTAACAAGGTAAGCCAGCATCGCTACTGATGGTCGCTGGTTCAGTGCACTGCGTGCTCCGGCCGCTGTTGGCAACGTTAGCTCTTGAGAGATCATGGAACATATCCCGTACGGAAAAGGCGAACTACCAGACTTTGTAGTTGAGTATCGATGGAAGCCTGAGAAAGAGGTTTCTATGTGTAAGCCTTTTCAAGGTATTCGCTCAGACTTCTTATATGAAGGTGATAACCCAAAATCAGACGGTATTCATATGATCTGGCCAGAGTTTCTCGATTATTCAGGTAATGTAATTCTTCAAAAGGAAACGGAAGTTGAGGAAAAAGGATTTGCAAACATGTGGATACTTATGAAAGAGCGCGCTTCGTATCATAACGAACGTATAAAAGTTGGTACAAAAGGCTATATGGTGGTTGGTTCAAAAATACTGGAGGCAAGCGGGGACACCCACTTCTTAGGCTAGTTTGCCGGCCAAAAAATTAGAGTCAGAGTCGTCGCATTAGCGGGCTAAACTAGGACACCCACCACTTATGAACAGCTAAACTAGGACACCCACCACTTATAACAAGGTGGGTGTCGATTATTTAAACTCGTTTGAAGTAATTTGACAGTTGATTAATTGTTGGGAATTAGGTCGACTGTTCGATTTAAGTTAGGTTAAAGGTGTTTAAATAGATCAATTGCAGGTACAGGCGTAATCATTGGTTGGTTTTAACTGTTTCGGTTCAGTTTACGGATTAGTATTGAAACAAAGTTTTACTTAAGCGGATACCTTTCACAAAACTTCGCTTCTGCTTTTCGATAAAATGATTAAGAGCGGTGGGTGAGCCTAAAGCATTGAGGCCAGCAATATCATCGTCTCGTTTTAGCACGCTGACGAAGCCTTTAGTGTTTAGGTTGAGTCGTTCGAGAATAGGTGGTGCGCCAGCACTAACATAACCTTGTTTACCTTGCCTTATAATGCGACCAGACCAGTCAACCAGGTTTAGGTAATCGTTATTCGAAAACTGTATTGCATTTTTATGTGACTGTTGAGTACTCGATGAAAGAGTCATGAGCTTAATGGAGTGCTCTTTGGGTTTATTCAGTAATTCTAGGATACGTTGACGAATAGAGGTGTAGCTCGAACTTTCTGGTGTCTTCGCTATCTTGGCTCGAATGGGATTTAAGTCGACATAGGTCATGGCGGTTAATACGGCAGCCTCGTCTAACAATGCTTGTGACTTAAAGCGACCTTCCCAGAAGCGCCCGGTGCATTGGTCCTCGATATTCGCTTTACGAGCAAGATGTTCGTTTAAACAGCGCATGAACCAAGAAATACTCATTAACCGACTGCGCCAAGTTTGAATCAGCTCTTGTGCTTTATGGATAACAGCTGGAGAAGCGTCTTTCTGCTGACTCATCCTGATGATAGGTGGAATTGAAAATAAGCTGCCCCAGCGGCGAATGACATTGGTGTCGCTCCAGTTAAGGGCTTTATCTTCATCAACTCTTAGGACGAGATGGTAGTGATTCGACATAACGGCATAGGCCGCAATATCGATAGCAAAAATACGAGAGAGAGTAGTGAGTCTATCAGCGACCCATTGCTTGCGGTGCTCGTAACTATTGCCGGTTAAATGGCACTCGCCACACAAAAACGCGCGGCGAACACAACGAGCGATACAGTGATAGTAAGGCGTGCTTGATAAATCGATTAAGCGCTTTCTAGCTTGTGTCATCATTCCTCATCCGTTGAGTCATATGTTTTTATCTAAGCACAGCCCGAGAGTATTGTCATGTCTTTGCAGGTTGTAGCTTATTACGACTTTGTGATTAAATCGTGAAAAGTCGAGGGTGTCCTGGTCCTACCCCTGGTCCTACCCGTGCTTTGGGGGATTAGCTAGTGAATTTATTAACGGCGATGACGCATTTAATAAATCAAGTAAAGCCTGGGAATATGGAGGGTATGCTGGACTCGCTACAGGCTTCACCGGACTTCTTAGGGGTTCTTTGAGCCTGTTTAGAACTACTTTTATAGGCTCCCCTCAAAGTACAGGGACTGTTGGACATGCTCTAGTCTCAAGGGTTACGGGTATATTTCATGCTATAAACAATCCCAACGTAGTTCGAGTGGCATGGGATGTTGGTTATAAGAGAGCCCTAGGTGGGATAGCTACGATAACCGGAAAATGGGGACCGCGTCCTGATGTTCTCTTGGGTTTTAAGAATGCATATACAAGAGTTATTGAGGTTGCATCTAAAACAGATAAAGTTGCAAAATTACAATCTAGAAATGCCAATAAGATGGCACAAGAAAATCTTAGTGGAGAAGTCAAAGTTAATAACTGGGCGTTATATCTAAATAAAGTATTTGGGAAATAAAATGCTATTCAAAAGAAATTTACCTGACAGATTGTTAATTAATTTTTATATTAAGTTAGGATGTGACGATAATCTAGAATGTTTAGGTGCTATGATTAATCGCTTCGTTCCTAGAATGGAACTCGAAATGGAGACTTTTAGCTTCAATGACAATGCAGAGGAGCGATTTTCTTTAGGTTGCTTGTCATTTTTAGACGATTTTGATGCAGGTAAGTTAGACAGTCTATATGTTGAAAATGATAACGGAGAATATGGCATATCAGTTACGAGACAATTCAGTTTTCTTGAGCTTGGTTTCTATGTTTTTAAAGTCTCAGTTTATAATAAATCAGATAATAATAGGATGTTTTATGACTTATTGAAGAGTGATGTTAGAAACACCGATATTTTATACGGGTATGGAAGATTTTACTCGAGTAAATTCTCACCGGCTTCTGAGTCTAAAATTAAGAAAAGCTTTCTGGGTGGTCAAACAATAAAAATTAGTAAGGAGTTACCGCTTTGGTATGAGCATCCATCTAATCTTGAAAGTGGTGCGATTAAAGGATTGTACCCACTAAATTACTGGAAAGCTTCTAAGTTACAAGGTGGTCCTCTGGCCGAAATTTTATCTAAGTATAAAGTCGAGGTGACTGAACTGGATGGTCAAGCGGTTTTGATTGAATTAGATGAAGAAGTATTGGACAAAGTTGAGGAAAATGAGAGTCAGTTAAAGAGCTTTGTGCGAGGTCATTTAGTTTGATTTTCGGAAAACAAAGGTTAATTTTCACGGACATTCATCACTTATAACAGCGAGGGTATAGACTTTTTCCAGGCTAGACTGAAATTAGTTACGAGCTAAACCTTGACTTGTTTATGAAATGCAATGTTTTTGTAGAACCGCCAAGCGAGAAAAAGGCCCGTTAAGTACACCTTTGCGGACTATTTTTCGACTTCTATCAAGACTTCCGCTTTGGGAACATTACTGACTCAGAATTAATCATTAACGATCAGG
>JABXHQ010000109.1 GCA_013373545.1 Gammaproteobacteria bacterium | reverse complement strand
GTTCAGTCGCGCAGTAACTTGGCTTTGTCGTGGGGAATGGGCGATTGGACAACTGCATTATCGTTTTATCGCAAGGGCTCGCGGGTGAGTTTCGATGGCAATGACCGCTTGCCGGCATGGACCTTAGCTAACCTTATTGTGGAGAAAGAGTTCTCGCGCTCTCATTCGTTGTCTTTAGTGCTGCGAAATGCCTTTGATAAAAAGCCGCCTATCGACACTTCGCGGATTGAATGGCCTTATTATGACCGCAGTCAATATGACGCGATTGGTCGCGAGTTGTACTTAGAATATCGTTACGCCTACTAAACAATTCTTAGACTTAGAAACTTTAGGTATTTAATTCGGTAATATCACCAAATTTTTTTCTTTGCAAGAATGGTATTGCCGTGGCAAATGCGGTATATATAAAGCGGGTTGGAAACCATCTCAAAAAGAAATCCAACCTTAGTCATTTAGCTAAATTACTAACTAACACAACCAGGGAAACTCACAATGAGAAGAAACAAGATTGCAAACGCTGTCAAGTTTGCTGTAGCTGTTACTTCGGCTGCTTCCTTGTTCTCGACCAGCGTATTCGCTGCTGAAGAAACAACAGCTGAAGAAGAACAGAGCGCGAAGATTACCGTAACCGGTACGCGTATCAAGCGTACCGATGCGGAAGGTGTTGCTCCGGTAATCACCTTAACTCGTGAAGAGCTAGAGCTTAAAGGCCATGCTAACTTGTATGACGCGTTACAAGGCTTGACCATCTCAACCGGTCAGGTTCAAGGCGAGCAATACACCAATAGCTTCACGCCGAATGCACAATCAGTAAACCTTCGTGGTTTCGGTGCAAACCGTGTATTAGTCCTTTTGAACGGCCGTCGTATGGCGAACAACCCGACTCCTTTCAACAGTACTGATAACTTCTTTAACTTCGCGACAATTCCAACCAACGCCATTGAGCGTGTTGATATCCTGACCGACGGTGCGTCAGCTATCTACGGTTCGGATGCAATCGCAGGGGTTATTAACATTATCCTTCGTGACGATTTCGACGGCGCTTCAATTGCTGCGCGTATCGGCCAAACTCGTGACGGTGGCGGTGAGTCTTACCGCATCAACGGTGGTTTCGGTAAAACTGAAGAAAACTACTCGTTCACTGTTGGTTATGAGTGGGACCGTCGTGAGCCGTTATTCGGTAAAGATCGTGACGAACTAGACTCAGTAAATGATGGTCCAAACCCATCTCGTTTGCTTGAGCGTACCATTCTAGATTTCGACAACTTCACTGCAACCTATGCTGATCCAGGTCAAGCGGCGTGTGACGCTCACCCTGAATTGGAATACGCGTTCCGTGAAGGCCGTGGCTTCTACTGTGGTCGTGACGCGGTTGGTGACGAATCATTACGTAGCTACCGTGACCGTAAATCGGTTTTCGGACATTTCACTTATGAACTCGACAATGCGGTATTAAGCACTGACGTACTTTACTGGACCAGTAATGCACGCTCTTCAGGCTTCCGTTTGTGGTGGGGTGAAGATTTCCTTGGTAACGATGGAACCAACAACTGGAACGGTGACTGGCGTTACTACCAACGTGTATTCAGTCCTCTAGAGACGGGTCCACAAGAAGCGACGTTTGATGAAGATGTATTCACTGTAATGACCGCTTTAGACGGTTTCGTTGGTGATTACGACTATACTGCAGCGATCAGCTTCAACCAGTACGACTACAAAGATGGCACACCACGTTTCATCGAAGAAGACATCAATCGCTTCTTCCTAGGTGTTGATCCAGCTGATGTATCGCCTGGTCAGTACTTGTTCGGTTACCCAATCATTGGTTCTGGTCAAGCGCCACAAGGTGACATCTACACCTTCTTCACGCCTGAGCAATTAGCACCTATGATGGGTACTGCGGGTCAAAAATCTGACTCTTACGCATATTCTGCAAGCTTCCAGTTATCAGGTGACTTGATGACTATGGACGCTGGCCCACTTCAATTCGCAGCCGTTATTGAATATAACAAGCAAGGTTACGATATTGAACTAGACCAACGCTCGCAAGACGGCGGCTGGTGGGGCTTCGGTGGAACTGGTGGCGGCGGTGACCGTGATCAAGTTGCACTAGGTGCGGAATTCTTAGTTCCATTACTAAACGACTCAGCAGCGGGTGACTTAGAGCTTAACGTTGCTTTCCGTCGCGATGACTACAACGATGATTCAAACGTTGGTGACGCTTCTACTTGGAAGATGGGCCTAAGCTGGAAACCAGTTGACGAATTATTAGTTCGTTCGACTGTAGGTACCAGTTTCCGTGCTCCGGATCTTCACTTGTTATTTGCTGACCCAAGTGTATCGTTCAGCAGCGCACTTGACTGGAATGAGTGTTTAGCGAACGACGACGATGCTGGAACTCCAGGCAACAACACCTTTGGTGAGTGTAATGGTGATATCGGTAACGATTACTTCGATAGCTACCAAGGTACTTTCCAAGGTAACTTAGACTTAGAAGAAGAAGAAGGTCGTACCTTCACCTTCGGTTTAGTTTATGAGCCAATGGACAACCTATCGTTCACTTTAGACTACTACGACATCGAATTGCGTAACCAAGTTACTCGTACTTCTGGTTCGCAAATCTTACGTTGGGAAGCTGAGTGTGATGCAGGATTCCACTTCATTACGGGCGAGCCTCGTGATTCAAATGGTGAGTTCTGTCAAGGTGTTTACAGTCAAATCGTTCGTAGCCAGTTAGACTCTACTGACGTTACTGACATCGAAACGCCACCAATCAACTTAGCGCTACGTCGTCAACAAGGTTTCGACCTTTCTACTAAGTATCGCTTAGAGACTGACGAGCTAGGTACCTTCGGTTTTGATTTGTCATACACGCACATCTTGGCAACTGAAGTACAAACTGACCAAGAAGATCCAACTACTATGAACCGCGAATACCGAGACGATCCAGGTAACCCTGAAATCCGTACTCGTACTACTTTCGTAACTTCATGGCAGATGGATTCGTGGACAACGGCTTTATCGATGTTCCGTAAAGGTTCATTCACCAGCGGTGACGGTACTTACCGAATCCACCCATGGATTGTTTGGAATCTTTCAACTCAATACGCGTTTAATGAAGACACATCTGTTGGTTTCACCGTTGTTAACTTAGACAACGAGCGTCCTCCATATGATGCTTCTTACACGTCTTGGCCGTTCTTCTACCGCGGTCAATACAATGCTGTAGGACAAGAGTACTTCTTAGAAGTGCGTCATAACTTCTAATAGCATTGGTAAGCTAATAAAAAGCCAGCGATATCGCTGGCTTTTTTATTCAACGAGGGAAATGATGAAACGTTTATTAGCACTTTTACTAGCCGCAACTACTTTACTTGCCAGTGCGGCGACTCAATCGGAAGTGATCCCGGTTGAGACATTTTTTAAACCTAGAAATGTTGTCTCATTGCGATTGTCACCAACCGGTGAATATTTCGCTGCACAAATTGAAGTCGATGGTGACCGTAAACTCGCGGTTCTCGATGCCAAGACTTATAAGATTTTAAGTTTATTTCAATTCGACAATGACAAAGATGTTGGTCGCTATGGTTGGCTCAACGACGAGCGTGTTTACGCTGAGATGGTTGAAAAGACCGGCCCATTAGCACAACCCATCTTTACTGGATTTGTCTTTGCTGGAAACGCTGATGGCAGCAAGCAAGCACAGCTGTTACCTCGTAAATCATTACGCGGTAGTGGTGAACGTGGCAGCTTAAATATTGTTAGCTATCTACCGGAAGATCCAGATCATATTCTTGTTATTTTGGGTTACTCTTCGTACCCCGAAGTAAAGCGTATGAATGTTTATACTGGCCGCACTGTTCCAGTCACCAAAGGCCCAAAATATTCACGCGTAATCGCTGACTTTAAAGGACAAGTACGTGCCGCTGTCGGTGGCGACCCAGAAACAGAAATGGTCCAAATTTTTGTCCGCGACGATAACGATGCCGATTGGCAAATGATCCGTGAATTCGATCGTAAAACAATTGGTATGTCGCCATTAGGCTTTACCAAAGACAGTAAAAATATTTACATGAACGTTCGAGAAGACGGAAAGCGCGGTATTTATTTGTTTGATACCACAAGCAAAGAGTTAAGCCTTATCCATAGCATTGAAGGCGACGCTGATGTTGAATCGATGATCTATGACTCTGATTTTAAAAATCCAGAAATCATTGGAATTGAGCGCATGCCCGGCTACCCGGTTCAGGAGTTTTTCAATCCACAACACCCAGACGCACAGTTGCAAGTCGCGCTTCAAGAAGCATTAGGTGGTGAGCGAATTCGCATTGTTAATCGCACTAAAGATGGTAATCAAACTTTAGTATTTGCGTACTCAGACACTAACCCAGGTACCTATTTCTTATTCGACAAAGCCAAAAATAACCTCGATTATTTATTTGATTTGTCGCCGCATATTGATCGCGAAAAAATGGCCGAGATGAAGCCGGTTAGCTTTAAGGCTCGTGATGGTTTGGAAATTCGTGGTTATTTAACTTTACCGAAAGGTAAGCAGAAAAATTTACCAATGGTAATGTTAGTTCACGGTGGCCCTTATGGCGTCAAAGATGACTGGGGTTTCAACTATGAAGCACAGTTCCTAGCCAATCGTGGTTATGCGGTATTTCAAGTGAACTATCGTGGATCTGGCGGGCGTGGATCATCTTTCCAATACGATGCATTTAAGCAAGTGGGCGTTGAAATGCAAAATGACTTGACCGATGCCACTTTGTGGGCGGTTGAGCAAGGCTATGCCGATAAAGATCGACTTTGTATCTACGGTGGTAGCTATGGCGGTTACGCATCTTTAATGGGCGTTGCTAAAGAGCCTGACTTGTATAAGTGTGCAATTGGCTATGTTGGCGCTTATGATATTCGTGCATTTAAACATGATATTTATCATAAACGCGAAAGCGGTCGTAAATTTGCGCGCGAAGCATGGGGCTATGGTGATGAAGAATTTATGACCGAACGCTCACCGGTGTCACATGTAAAAAATATCAAAGCCGATTTGTTTATTGCTCATGGTCGTGCCGATAAAATCTGCCCAATGGAGCACTACGAATCATTAACCGAAGCTTTGGATAAAAATAAAATCCCCTACCAGTCGATGGTTAAAGATCATGAAGGCCATGGCTATCGTGACTTAGATAATCGAGTAGATTTTTATACCGCGATGGAGAAATTCTTAGCGAAAAATATTGGTGGAAAAGTAGCAAAATAGTTGCGTCATTACTTTTGTTATCGAATTTAAAGCCCCAGATATCTGGGGCTTTTTTTTACGCATATAAATCGTATTCATCGGCCGATTGGATTGTAACTTCTACCAGATCACCTTTTTCTAATGCTTCATCGGTTGTGATGTGAACCAGTCCATCAATTTCCGGTGCATCAAAGCGACTACGACCGATGGCTCCTGTTTCAGTAATTTCATCAATTAGCACTTCTTGCCGCGTGCCGACTTTGTCTTGCAGTTTGGCTGCACTTATTTCTTGCTGTACTGCCATAAAGGTTTCCCAACGCCGTTGTTGCGTATCTGGATCAACATGATTCGGCAATTGATTAGCGGTAGCGCCTTCCACCGGCGAATATTTAAAGGCCCCTGCGCGATCGAGTTGTGCTTCATAAAGAAAATCGATCAGCTGTTTAAAGTCGTCTTCTGTTTCACCTGGGAAACCAACAATAAAGGTGCTTCTAACAGCAATCTCTGGACAGGTTTGGCGCCAATTTTTTAGCCGCTGTAACACCTTCTCACTGGCCGCAGGTCGCTTCATGTTTTTCAATACTGAAAGGCTAGCGTGTTGAAATGGAATATCCAAGTACGGCAATATTAAGCCTTCCGCCATTAACGGGATAACTTCGTCAACATGCGGATAGGGGTAAACATAATGCAATCGCGTCCACGCATCTAGTTGACCAAGTTCCTGACATAATTCTTTAAACCGAGTCTTTACAGGAACGCCGCCCCAAAACCCCGTTTTATACTTTACATCGATGCCATATGCGCTGGTATCTTGGCTGACTACGAGTAATTCACGCACACCGTTATTAACTAAGTTTTCCGCTTCTTGCAACACGCTGCCTATATCGCGGCTCACTAAACGGCCGCGCATCGAAGGGATAATACAAAAGGTACAGTTATGGTTGCAGCCTTCTGAAATTTTTAAATAAGCATAATGCTCTGGCGTGAGTTTTAATCCGGCCGGCGGTACTAAATCCATAAAGGGATCATGCTTGGGCGGCAATTGCTGATGAATTTGCGTTAGAACTTCATCATAGGCATGCGGTCCAGTTACCGCCAAAACATTGGGATGAACTTCGCGAATCGTATCTTCTTTAATACCGAGGCAACCGGTAACGATCACTTTACCATTTTCTTTAAGTGCGTCGCCGATAGCGTCTAAGGACTCTTGCACAGCAGCGTCAATAAAGCCGCAGGTGTTAACGACAACTAAATCTGAGTCTTGATAGCTGTTCGAAAGCTCATAACCCTCAGCGCGCAATTGCGTCATAATTCGCTCTGAATCTACCGTGTTTTTCGGGCATCCGAGACTCACGAAGCCGACTCTGGCGGAATGCTGATTCTTTGCAACCGTCGCGGTCGTCAGGATCTGGTTGGGACCCTTATGGGTAGTGGTTTGTTGCGGGTCGAATTTAGGCGTGGACATAGTTACCTTGAAGAGTTCGCGATGATAAAAGAGGCGCGATTATACCTGAACTTCCCGGTTAATGGCAGGTTGAAAATCATACAGCTGTCGCGTCTGTGGTTTGTCTATTCAGCTCCAGTGAAAGGCAGGGCGGCCGGCTTCTGTCCTGGTTGCTGGCTAATGACATCCTTAATGATCAGCAAGGTTTCATCCATCGACTCTTCTAGTTGAGCGCGAACTTCGAGTAAAACGCTAAGAACTTCTAGGCTAGGATGTAGTGCTATAGCCTGCATTAAGTAAGCATTCGCTTTACCCCATAGCTCGTTGAAATAACTAAGTTGACCGAGTGCCAATAGACATTGCCAATCGCGGCTACCTTGCTCTTTAAAGCTTTCAGCGAATGCCAGTTGGCTACGTACATCGCGACCATAGGCTTGTCCATAAATATGGATTAACTCGGGTTGATAGCGCCGTTTTAGCTGCTGTCTTAAAATGGCTTCCGCTTCTGCTTGAGCGCCAAACGCAATTAAGTGTTGCGCGAAAGCTTGTACCAGCTCAGCACGCTTTTGATAGTCATTGGAAAATTTTTGCCATTGATTTTGTAGCGCTTCCGGACCGCTCTGCGCTGCCGAATTAAGGAGCTCGATTAAACAGCGATTTTCAATATTAAAATACTCATTCGGTTGGAATATAGTTTGCTTTTTCAGGCTAGGAAGTAACTGGTATAAGCCATTCCAATCGGCTAACTTGATATAACACTTCGCTAATAATTTTATTACGTAGGGATGACGTTTATGCTGCGACCATAACTGCGCTAAGGTCGCGAGGGCTTGCTCATACTGACGGCCCTCAAACTGTAGCTCCGCTTGCGTTACACTCACCGCGATGTTCGCATCGGGCTCCCATTCAGAAGCCTTTTGTAAATATAAGTCGCGCGCTCGAAAGTTACCTTGCTCTTGGGCCGCCTTCGCCGCTAATAAATAATTGATTAGTCGGCTATCGGACTTCAGGTTTGCCTTTTGAAACCATTGTTCAGCTTTCTCAAAGTGGCCTTCGGTTAGTGCAATTAAACCATTGATAGTTTGGCTACGCGATTTCTGACTCCCGCGTTGCACTGTCCAACGTTTTACGCGTCGCCCACTGCGTTTGAGTGTTAGCATTAGCCAGCTAATGATAAATAATCCAAAGCTATAAATAACAAACAAAAAGCAGGCTAGCCAAAGGCGCATTTCAACCGTCGTTTTATCCCAGGCTATTAATAAATAACCGTGTTGATCTTTAATGATCCAAGCTAAAATTGCTCCCGCAACTAAAGCAATTAAAAAGTAAAAAAACTTCATTATTGCTCCTTGCTTGGGCTAACCGTAGATTGATCACTCAACCATTTTAGTCGCCGTTGCTCTTTAATAGCTTCAATTTGTTGTTTTGATTTTAATTGATATCGAATCGGTGCTTGAATATCAACTGACTCCAATTGCGTTAATTGCTTGAGGATCGATTGCGCTTTATCGTCTAAAACAAAATAATCATTAATTAGCGCCCGGCTAAACTGAATGCGTGAGTCATAGAACGCCTTATCTTGATTGAGCACAGCACTTTGCGCTTGAGTAAGTGCGAGTGACAGAGTAGCCACTAATACACTTTTTTGTTCTTTGCTTAACATTGGTTGAACTTTCTCGTCATGAGTACGAATTTTGATAGCATCTTCGGTGATTTTAGCCATGGTAGTGACAAAGCGATCATACCAGTCTTTGTTTTCGGGATTATCTAGTTCAGCTACATTTTTATACTGTGGAGCGGTGGTGACGAGTGCATTTAAATTTTCTCGAAGACTATTGATTTTTAACAGCACTGGTGAGTTGTCGAGTGTTGCGATGGCATCCAAAGCGAGCAAGTCATCGCTAATCGCTTGGCGCAGATCCAGCAGCTGTAGATCGGAGATCTCGGCAACAGTGCCTTCAGCTTGACTCAACAGGGCAATGGCAACATCGCGATTGTTTTCGAAAATTAATTTCTCTTGTGCCAGTGTTAGGTAATAGTGAACTTGTTCTAACAGCCACTCTTGCTTGCCTTGACTGGTGAGTAGGCGTAAACGATCTTGGGTGGTAACCACTTGTTGACGTAACAGTTGGTTGAGATCGGTTTGCTGCTGCAAAGCGGTTGCTTGTTGCTCAATATCGTTTTGCAACGCTTGGTTTTTTGCTTGCAGATCTGCTAATAACTGTTGGCGCTGTTTGAGTTGTTCAGCAACGTTTAACTCTTGCTGCTGGAGTTGCGTAGTCAACCCTTGCTGCTCGCGATAAAGCCAAGCAATGGCAACCAAAGCACAAATCAAGATTAACGTCGTGACGATAGACCACAATATCGAAAGCTTGTTGCCGTGACGACTTTTGATATCACTATTCGACTCGACCGCTGGTGCATCTGTTGCTGCGTCTTGCGCACTATCTTCCGGTAAGGTTTGCAGGTCTTGGCTCATTTTTGATCCTTTACAGGTATTCGCTTGGCTAATTCATTGACGATTTTTTCGTCTTCGACAACGCCTAGTTGCCAGTCAACGGTAAAACCTTGCGCGTTAGCTTGGTCACTGATTCGTTGACTCGTGACAATAAGTGGCATTGATTTTAACTCTTTTAGCGCGCTCAGTGCACTGACTGAAGACACTAAAACCCATTTCGGTGAGCTTAGCTGCTCAATCTGTTCTCGCTGCGCACCGGTGAGAATAACAGGTTGGCGTTGATAAACTTCCCAGCGCGTGACGGTTGCTCCTCTGGCTTGCAAAGTTGTTTCAATCAATTGCCGGCCACCTCGACCGCATAATAATAAAATACGCTTATCGGTTACCTGTTGCAAAAGTGAAAGCTCTAGCAGCGCCTCACTTGATGCGTTAGTCGGACTGGCAGTTTGCTGCCAACCCGCAGCGCGCGCATGTTGTGCGGTGGTATTGCCAACCGCAACCAGCGGTAGGCTTTGCAGCGTACGCAGCGCATCAGATTGATTGGCGACGGCGAACTTTATTGCATTTGGGCTTATTGCCAGACACAAATCAAACGGTCCTGCTGGTAACGGCGAGTTGGTCGCGTGGGCGTCTACCAGTGGAATGGTCAGTGCTTGCCACCCTTGGGCGATCATCTGATCGGCAAGCGAAGGCGAGTGATTGGCTGCTCGAGTAATAACCAGCGCGGGCATCAGCTAATCGCTATCTTGTAACGACTGAATGATGGCATCGGCTCCTTGCTCTTTTAACGCCTCAGCAACCAGTACCCCGAGCTGTGCAGCATCGGCCATTTTGCCAGTATGCTCAAAAGTGAGTAATTTTGATCCGTCCACAGCACCCACAAGTCCGCGCAAGCGAAGTGTTTCGCCATCGCTCTGCAATTCAGCGAAAGCACCAATGGGTACTTGGCAACCGCCTTCTAGATGATGGTTAAGGGCACGCTCTGCGGTCACCCGTGCATGGGTAATTTTATGGTTCAGTGGTGCTAACAGGGCTTGCGTAGCACTATCATCGGTGCGGCATTCAATTCCCACTGCACCTTGACCGGCAGCCGGTAAAATTAACTCCGGCTCAATTTCGCTTTTGATCCGATATTGTAAATCGAGTCGCTTTAATCCGGCAGTCGCCAAAATAATTGCGTCGTAGTCTTCGTCATCAAGTTTTTGCAAGCGTGTGCCTACATTGCCGCGTAAGCTCTTGATCTCAAGATCGGGCCGTTTCGCTTTTAATTGGCATTGACGACGTAAGCTGGAGGTGCCGATAATCGCGCCCGATGGTACTTCTTCCAAGCGTGCGTAAATGTTAGAAACAAATGCGTCGGTCGGCGTTTCACGTTCGCAAATCACTGCTAGCATCAAACCGGCAGGAAATTCTGCGGGCACATCCTTCATTGAGTGAACGGCTATATCCGCACGGTTCTCAAGCATGGCGACTTCAAGCTCTTTTACGAATAAGCCTTTGCCACCCACTTTTGCCAGTGGCGTATCGAGAATTTTGTCGCCCTTAGTCACCATCGGGACCAGTTCTACCTCAAGACCGGGGTGAATCCGACGTAGCTCGGCGCTGACAAACTCAGCTTGCCAAAGAGCGAGTGGGCTACGGCGGGTTGCGATACGAATTTTGTTCATAACTTAAGTCACAATTGAGCAATCGAAGAATTGCATTGATCCTAGCATAAAGCCCCGCTGATTAAGAGCATCAACTGCCGCTATTGCAGGGAAATGCTAATGCCATTTGTTTAGGTTATAACGACTTGATGAGTTTTCGAATATCGGCCGCATGGCGGCGACTGACTTCCAAAGTTTGCTCAATCCCTTTTAGGGTGACAAATAAATGACCTTGCTGATCTTTGGTCAGCCCATTAATGTAATCGCGATTCACCAAAGCATTTCGATGAATGCGAATAAATTGCTCATTGAAGTCTTGCTCTAATTGCTTGAGTGAGTCTTCTATTAGTACTTCGCCTGCCTGATGGCGAACATTGACGTATTTTTGGTCGGCTTGAAAATATAAAATGTCACGTATCGCGATTAGCTGAACTTCTCCGCGTACCCGCGCCGAAATATGCTGGCGCTGTGGTAGCTGAGGCGCTTTGTCATGCAGCTTAGTTAGCTGCAATTGATTAAGCTTGCCGGCTTTACTGATAGCGCGGATCAAGTCTTCACGCTTCACCGGTTTGAGTAGGTAATCGATGGCGTTCACGGAAAAAGCTTTGAGTGCGTATTCGTCATAGGCAGTAACGAAAATAATTGCCGGCGGAGCCTCTACCTTTGAGAGATGCCAAGCGGCTTCTAACCCGTCCATCTCGGGCATTCTAATATCCATAAACACCAATTCGATATCATGCTCGGTACACTGCTTTATCGCATCAATGCCCGTTTCGGCCTCAAAAATTTGGTGCTCTTGATGGCTATCATTGAGCAACCGCTTGAGCCGTTCGCGTGCTAAATACTCATCGTCAGTGAGCAAAATATTCATTCAAATTCCTCAGGCACCGGTTGGTACGGAATGATTAAACGTGCAGTAAACTGTTGGTCATCCTGTTCAATTTCTAGTTTAGCACTGTCTCCATAGCGAATTTGCAGTCGCTCACGGATGTTTTCGAGCGCAACCTGGTTGCCCTTAGTCGTGCGCGCCGGCGCTAACGGATTACGTACTTCAATGCGTAGGGTCTGCTCTCGAATACGCAAACTAACCGCAATGAGTCCTCCGCGTTGAATGGCCTGAATGCCATGATACACCGCATTTTCAACCAAGGGCTGCACGGTAAAAGGGGGGATCAAACAGTCATCCTCAACGCTATCTAACTCCCACTCTACTTGTAATTTACTGCCCAGTCGTTGTTGTTCGATATACAAATATTGACGACAAATATCCAATTCATTTTGTAATGGGATTAAGTTTTGCGTCGGTCGTAAATTTGCTCGCAGTAGCGTAGCTAGGCGCTCCAGAGTTGATTCGGCCTTTTCCGGAGCAAAGGAAATTAAGCTGGCAATAGTGTTGAGTGTATTAAATAAAAAATGCGGATGGATTTTTGCTTGCAGTGCGTTGAATTTAGCGTTGGCTTCCGCGCGATAGCTATTGAGCATTTGTTGCCGTAAATACAGATAGCGCATCCAAGCCAAAGAAATTAACACGGCTACCGCTACATTGCGAAAAACAAACCACTGATGCGCGGGGTTTTGCCAATCGAAAGTAACCTCAAGGCCGAGTAGGGGAATGGCGATGACACTCGAAAGCGCGGTTATGGTGATAACTATTGAGGCGACTGCGAAGGTCAGCGGTGTTGCTCGTAGACGATTGAGTGGGTGGCGCAATAGGCATAAGACAACGCTGACACCAAACGCATTCCACAGCACAAAGAAGCTAATTAAGCCAAGGTTTAACCAGAAAGATTCAACGCTTTCAACGGTGAGTAAAGTAATTAGAAATGCGAGCAGCTCCGACAGCAAAACCACCATAAATGTCCGCGGTAGCAAACATAAGTTGGGGATCATACCGGGTCGCGAAGACTCTGAAGCGTTCATTCTTGAGCTTGGTACTTGGCCATGAGTTGGGTCATTTTGGTAACTAAGTCGTCGCGTACGCGATCGAGTAAAATGCCGGAGGAGTCGCCCTTATTCCATTGCGCTTGTCCAATTAACAAGGCGTATTCACAGTCAGGGTGCTCGGCACTCATTTGTTGTTGTAGCGCTTGATTTAGCTTATGTTGCAGCGCATCGGCTTGCTCGGTGTTGGTTTCCGGTAGCACCAATAAAAACTCACCGGTTTCAGAATGTCCGATCATATCGGCCCAACGCAGCTCGTCTTTTAAAATGGCCTCTAACAGTTGGTTCAATGTAGCTTCGAGCTTGGGGTCTTCCAATGCGGCAAAGCAGACGAGCTTAATTTTCATGAGTGACAATGGATTATCATAGCGACGGCTGCGCGAGACTTCGTAATCAAGAAATTGGATCCAATTCGGTCGCTTCGGTAGTTTCGCCGCAATTTGCGCAAGTCGATCTTGGCGCGACTCTTGTCCAAGGGTTTTAAAAAAGTGCACACTGAGCTTAGGATCACTGGGCAATAGCGCGGTCCAATGATGTAAAAAGACGGTTTTTGTGCGCTCGGTGTTGAGTAAACAATAGACCTCGCCTGACTCATCGGAGGCTTCCAGTGGCAAAGCCATCCAATTTTGCCCCTGCCAATGCTCGAGCGGCGCCCCAGTCCAGCGCTCAAACTCACTGTTTATCCAAATAATTTCACGATTTTCGTCTAGAATTACTAGACCAACCTCTGAGATACTGAGAATCTCATATATGGATTTTTGAAGATCGAAGCGTGTTGACGTCTGCATATTTTCGAAACTTAAGGTTAGAAGCAATGATAATTATAAGGATTTTAGTTGTATCAAGTCCTTAGAGTCTTTAACCTTAAATCATTATCGAAGAAATGCCAATATAATCAGCGTGTTGAGTGTATAATAATCAGGCAAAAGAGCTTAAATGGGGCAAAAGACGTCTATCCAAGATTTGAATTCAGTGGAGATTGATCGCAAACAGCTTAAAGAGTTACTGCGACGCTTCCTCGAGCTCAATGAAAAGCGCAAAGCATTACTAAAGCAGAGCTTGAGTGAACGTGAAACGGCCCTGATAGAGTTGCTGCCGCTATTACTGCATATTAATCATCCCACTTTGCCCGGTTATGTTGGCGCTGAAGCGCCCTCAGGCGTCGCTAATTATCAGCCAGAAAAAAGCACCCTTCAGTTGGCAAAAAAATATGCCAAGAGTCTTGAGTATAAGCCGCGCGCGGTGCGTCAAATTGCCATTGAAGGAATTTATTTAATGGGCAGTGCTGGTTCCATTGCACATAGCATGCAAAGCGACTTTGACGTTTGGGTGTGCATTAGTGATGCGTTGACCACTGAACAGGCAGACAAGCTACGCGAAAAGCGCGATAAAATTAAAGCTTGGGCACAGGAAATGGCAATTGAATGCAATATTTATCTGGTGCGACAAGATTCCATTCTAGACTCAACGGCTGAAAATGAAAAAGCAACCATCCAACAAGGCTTATTACTCGACGAGTTTTATCGGACACAGGTTTATTTAGCCGGACGTCATTTGCTGTGGTGGCTAGTGCCCCCTGAGTGGGAGCCACACTACCTCGATTATGCAAAGAAATTAACTCAAGCTCGTTTTGTTAACACTGATGATTGGATCGACTTTGGGCCAATTCCAAAAATTGAGCGTGAAGAATATATTAACAATGCGCTGTGGTACATTGATAAAGCGCTTGAGTCGCCGTACAAAACCGCGTTGAAATTGGTGCTAATGGAGTCGTATTTAAGTCAGTACCCGAATGTAAAGCCGCTGAGTTCTTCCTATAAGATTTTTGTTCATAATTTAATTGATAATGCGACGGTTATCGACGCCTATTTATTGATGCATCGAAAAGTTGAAGAGTACCTTATTTTAAACGACCAGCTCGATCGTTTAGAGTTTGTGCGTCGTTGTCTTTATCAAAAGATTAACTATCGTTTAAGCCGTTCCACGAATAATAAAGGCAAGTCACCAGAGATCATTCGCCAGTTAGTTGATGAGTGGGGTTGGAGTGAAAATAAGCGGCGTTTATTTGATAATCGCAATCAATGGGATATCAATCAAATTGGAAACGAAAAACGCTTATACATAAAGCAGTTGATTACTTCTTTTCGAACTATTGGCAAGTTTCTTAAGCAAGATGAAAGTTTTTTCAATAAATATAAGAACCAATTGCAGTGCTTGAGTCGAAAAATAAGTGCTAACTTAGAGCTTACTCAAGGTAAGATTGAACGCGTTAATATTAATTTTGTACCAAAAATGACGGGTAAACACTTGTCACTGGTTCGGCAAACCAAAGGCCGAGACATTGAGCTTTGGAGTTTTTACGATAGAGCCATTAGTGCGCAAGAATCCAGTTCAGCTGAACCGGTTTACCAATGCCGTTCATTGCTAGAATTATTGGTGTGGGCAAAAACCAATGGGTTACTAAGTGAAGATACGTCAGTTCAATTTCGTGATGCTAAACAGCAGCTTCAATATGATGAGTTAGAGCGTTTAATTACCACACTACTTAGTCGAAAGCATGAGCTCGGAAAGAAAGATAATCGTGTATTTGAGACGCTTCCTGTTATTCGCAAGATTGATTGCTTTATCAATGTGGCGCAAGATAAATTAACCGACATTGCCAAACATGGCGTGCATATCATCACTCGTAAGATAGATCCATTTTGTTATGGCAATGAGTGCCTTAATTTAATTGAAACCATCGATTTATTTTATGAAAATAGTTGGGGTGAGCAATTTGTTATTCACTTTAGTGGTGAAAATTCTATATCCGAAGCATCCATTGCACTGCTTGAATTAATTGAAAGACAAGAGATCGAACCAGAATTACAGTATTTTAGTTTTTCTTCAATGCGTGCTGATGATACGGTCATGCGAGTTAAATTATTTTTCCGTCATTTAATTCATGCCTATACCAGCAAAACTAAGGAACCAACAAAATTTATCTATCGGCTGGGTATGCGTTATCACATGATTGAACAACAAAATGCTCGTTATGTTGTCCATAATGTTTCAAATGAGAATGAGTTAGCTAATTTATTAGTCAACCAGTTTAATCAATATCAAAATATCCAATTTGATCCACGTTGTTTCTCCGATCCTGTAATTCCGCTGGCAATTCAAAAAGGAGAGCCGGGACGCAATATCTTTATTGTTAATCGATTACATAAAAATTACGCATCTTATTGTTTTATCGACCAACATGGAGGTGTGGTTTTTGGTCAGATGACGCCGCATGATATTGAGCACGATGTCGCGCAGGTATATCAATTCTTTCAACACAGTTATGCTAATTTTGATACAAAGATATGGTCATGTTTTCAGTTGACCGAGGGAGAGCAATTATCTGCGCTCAACTATCAAGTTGCCGAGCAAGATTCGGATTTGACCTTAGTGGTCGATTTTTCAACTGAAGACAGCGGTGAATTTGAAGTGAAATGCCGAGAGCAAACGTTTACTTTTAATGTCAATGACGCAAAATTGCATGAGAAATTTATGGCTTGGCTCGATAGAGCTTTCGGTTTGCCGCCCGATCAATTTAATATAGGTTACCTAAAATTGCCAATCCCAAGCGAAATTTTGTCTGAAGCTCAACTATTGCTCGAGCGTAAAAATCTTTACACCAAGTTATTTGGGCAGTAAATTTTCATTGATTCTCGAAGGCTAATGCTTATACCCGCTAATAATTCTAGGTATACTGGACTCATGAAGAAATTAATAATTCGAATGCTTGCCACGGTTGTGGTCTTAGGGTTGGTCGGGTGTGGTCAGAAAGGGCCACTACGTCCGGCGGATGATAACGAGCAAGCCACTATAACGGAATAAATAATGCTTATCAGTTTTGCTAAGATGCACGGATTGGGCAATGATTTTATGGTTGTGGATACAATTTCTCAGCCAGTGTTTTTTAACGAGAGTCAAATTAAGAAGCTAGCTGACCGCCATTTTGGTGTTGGATTTGATCAATTGCTACTCGTCGAGCCGCCGCAACAACCGAATACCGACTTTCACTACCGTATCTTTAACGCTGATGGTAAAGAAGTCGAACAGTGTGGTAATGGGGCTCGATGTTTGGCGCGATTTGTACGAATTATGGGGTTAACGTGGAAGTATAAACTGCGTATTAGCACCGTAAAAGGGATTATTAGCGCTCGCTTACACAAAGATGGTAACGTCACCATTGATATGGGCGTGCCTAATTTTGCGCCGGATAAGATCCCATTACGCTACGCCGGACGCGAGGACAGTTATGCCGTTGATGTTGCCGGTATTCGTCATCAAGTCGGTGCTGTTTCCATGGGCAATCCGCATTGTGTGCTAGAAGTCGACGATGTTGAGTCTGCTCCGGTAATTGAGTTAGGTGCCGCAATCGAATCGCATCACTTGTTTCCACAACGAGTAAATGTTGGCTTTATGCAGATAGTGAATGAGCAAGAAGTGCATCTGCGAGTGTTCGAGCGTGGCGTCGGCGAAACTTTTGCCTGTGGTAGCGGAGCCTGTGCGGCAGTCGCCATTGGGCAGATGCAAGGTAAACTTGGACGGCGCGTAAAAGTTAAGCTCCCCGGTGGTCGACTAACCATTGAGTGGGAGGGGGAAGGTCAGCCGTTGTTGATGACAGGGCCGGCTGAATATGTATTTGAAGGACAGATCGAGTTATGACAGCGCACGAATCCACCTCTTTTACCGAACAACAGGTATTTGACTTTTTAGCTGAGAACCCAGATTTTCTTGAACGCCATCCGCGATTGCTTTCCCATTTATCGATTAGCCATCAGGTTGAAGGTGGTGTATCACTGGTTGAGCGCCAAGTTAAAGTTCTCCGCGAAAAAAACCGCGAGTTGCAAGGTAAGTTGATAGAAATGCTAAGCGCTGCGCAAACTAACGAACAATTATTAGTAAAGTGCATTCGTTTAGTTTTGTGTTTAATTGATTGTGAGTCGCTTGCGCAGCTGACTAATACCCTCAATGATTTACTAGTAAGAGAGTTCGATTTAAACGCAGTTTCGATTAATCTTGGCGGGCATTGGCCGCGAGTCGACAATGTCCGTATCTATAAAGACGTTGAGAAGCTACATACCGAACTTGATTGTCACTTCCCCGACGATGAACCGGTTTGTGGTCGGTTGGATCGGCGCACCCGAGAAACCCTTTTCAGTAATGCCCCCGGCACAACAGGATCCGTTGCTTTGCTGCCACTCGGCAAGCAAGGTCAATTAGGTGTCATAGCATTATTTAGTGAAGACCAAGCGCGCTTCTCTCCTGAAATGGGTGATTTATTCTTGCAGTT
The DNA here is from genome assembly GCA_013373545.1 of Gammaproteobacteria bacterium. Taxonomy (GTDB): domain Bacteria; phylum Pseudomonadota; class Gammaproteobacteria; order Enterobacterales; family Kangiellaceae; genus Pleionea. The sequence continues at coordinate 25,304 of JABXHQ010000109.1, read as the reverse complement.
AATCAGTTCGGTAACCAGTCAAATGTTGTTAAAGTTTAAAGACTTTTAAGCATGAACTTGGCAGACTGTATTGAGCAATTTTTAGCGTTTATCAAGCATCAGCGGCAGCTCTCTTCGCATACCATTGATAGTTATAATTTTGCGCTCGAACTTTTTGCCGACCATTTAACGCAACATAATATAGCGGATGTGACTAAGATCGATAGTTTCACTATCCGCCGTTTCATTGCACATTTGCGGCATCAAAATTTAACTGCGAAATCGATAGCTCAACGTATTTCGGCATTGCGTAGTTTTTTTACTTACTTAGCGAATCAGCAAATTATTAAGATTAATCCCGCCAAGGGCATCCGCACTCCTAAGCCAAGCAAAACCTTGCCGAAGACGATCGAAGTGGACGATGTGGTCGACTTTCTCGATCGGATGCCAAGCGATTCTTGGGTTGCGATTCGTGATAAAGCCATTATGGAATTATTTTATTCTTCGGGAATTCGTTTGGGTGAACTACAAGGCATCGCACTCGATGACATTCAAATTGCAGAACAACAACTACGGGTTACCGGAAAAGGCAGCAAGACACGAATTGTCCCTTTAGGTGAAAAAGCCTGTGCCGCTCTGCGAGATTGGTTGGTTGCTCGAGCCAATTGCGCCGCCACGTCCCAGCAATTATTTATTACCAAAACGGGAGGCGCGTTAAAGCATCGAAGTATTCAGGCGCGATTGGAATATTGGGGCAAAGCATTAGGACTGCCGGTGCGCTTGCATCCGCATAAACTGCGACATTCTTGCGCTTCACACTTCTTAGAGTCATCCTCCGATTTAAGAGCCGTGCAAGAGTTGCTCGGTCACGCAGATCTCGCTACGACTCAAGTTTATACTCATCTTGATTTTCAACACCTCGCAAAGGTATATGATGCCGCTCACCCCCGTGCCAAAAAATCAAAGTCATAAACTCGCGGTTGCCTTAAAGCAAGTTAAAGTCATTGGTTTTGATCTTGATGATACTCTGTGGCCAAATCACGATGTGATTAGCGCTGCGGTATTCGAGCAAAATAATTATTTACAGCAGCAACTGTCGAACCTAAGCATTGACGATATCAGTCGACAACTCAACGCGATTGTCCTAGAACTGACCGTACAAGATGCGGTTGGCTATCAGGATATGACACGTTTACGCTTAGCAGCATTAGCTCAATTTTGTCAAACTCATCGATTGCCAGCAGCCGTAGCCGAGGAAGCGTTTGCGCGGTTTTTTCAGCGGCGCCAGCAAGTGAATTTGTTTGATCACACCATTCCTTTGCTGTCGAGTTTGCAAAGCAAGGGATTTATTTTAGTTGCGATCTCCAATGGCAATGTGGATCTTGAGCAAGTGGGGATCCGGCACTATTTTTCTGGACATTGGCGCGCGGGTTGCGATGGTTTAGCGAAGCCCAGTGGCGATATGTTAACAGCGGCGTGTCGCCAGTATGCAGTTGAGAGTGCACAGCTATTATATGTTGGTGACAGTGAGAAATATGACGTAGCTGCGGCACGCGATGCGGGCAGTTGGGTGGCGCTGATTGCTGATACCTCTGCTGGGTCGGCTGATAGCCAAGCGGATTTTCAATTTGCTACATTAGCTGCGTTTTATCAGGCAACTCAAGAGGCGCTCGCAAAACACTAAGCGAACGCCCATTAATGCTAATCATCAATCGTTGACAGACGAAACTCGTCCTTTTTGATCAGCTCATTGATTTTTGCATCGAGATCTTTTTTGATTTCTTCCGTACAAAGTCCTTTAGGGTATTGAGTTCTGACGAAGTTATCGGCAATGAAACCACCGTACCGAACACCTTGTAGGAAAGCGTTAAATTTCGTTTCGACATCGGCAGCGACTTTATTCGCGCTATAGTTTTCAATTTTAGCGAAGCCGGCAAACTTTTTGATGTTGGCTTGCAACTTGTCATTGAACGCTTTTGAGTTGGTATCTACCTCGAGGTAGCGTTCGGAAGCGCACAGCTCAATTAACAAGTTAATGTTGAGTACATAGTTGTAACTCTCAATCATAAAGCTGTTAACGGTGTCCGCTAACTCGGTTTGCTCGTCAGCTTTAATGCCGTAACTGGTCATTGCCAAGGCCAATCCGATGCTACTCGTTATTAATTTTTTCACCCGAATACTCCTTAATAGTCGTAATCAATAAAATATAGCTGATGCTTATTTAAATGCCAATGCCGAGCAGTCTGATGCGGGCCTAACGAATAAATAAACGATAAATCAAACGATGAATCCAGCGTCCATAGGGAGGAAACGCCATTTTTGCGGAACTAAACCGCCCACGCTTAAGCACTGACTTGGCTTTTGAAAAGGTCAAGAAACCCTCTTCGCCGTGATAGTGCCCCATACCGGAAGCACCAATGCCACCAAATGGTAAATCCTCTTGGGCAACCTGGATAACAGAATCATTAATGCACACACCGCCGGAATGAGTATGCCGCAGTACTTGGCGTTGTAATTTACGATCAAAAGACATTAAATACAGCGCTAGCGGCCGCGGATGTCGTTGCACATAACGAATCGCATCGTGCACCGATGTGTAACTAATAATCGGTAGTATTGGTCCAAAAATTTCTTGCTGCATAAGGTTTAAGCTATCGGGCGGATTAAGCACGATAGTTAACGGAATTTTGCGTTCATTCGGATTAAAAGTTTCCGCGGCCGGGTTAAGGCGAATAATGTCGCAGCCTGCCGTTTCCGCTTCGCTTAACCAGGCTTGTAAACGTCCGTATTGTGATCCGTTAATAATGGCGGAGTAATCAGGGTTATCCGCCACACTGGGATATAAGGATTGAAAGTGGTTTTCCATCAATTCAACCAGCTCTGCCAATTTATTTTCTGGGCAAAGTATATAGTCGGGCGCGACACAGGTCTGTCCGGCATTCAAGCACTTACCGTAGAGTATGCGTTCCACAGCGATGGTCAAGTCAATATCTTCGCCAATAATCACGGGTGACTTTCCACCCAGCTCTAAGGTTACTGGGGTTAAATTGTTAGCGGCTGCTCGCATGACATGTTTGCCTACGGCGGTTGAGCCGGTAAAAAACAAATGATCGAAGGGCAGCGAAGAAAAACTGGCGGCGATATTGGCATCCCCTTCAATCACGGCGACTTCCGTTTGATCAAACACATCTTCTATAATTTCTCGCAGAATGCGGTTGGTGTAGGGCGTAAACTCGGACAGTTTGATCATCGCGCGGTTACCGGCGGCGAGCGCAGCGATCAAGGGACCGAGCGCAAGGAATACTGGGTAGTTCCAGGGAACCATAATGCCCACAACACCTAAGGGTTGATATTCGACCCATGCCTTTGCCGGCCAAAATAACCAGCCTATCTGCCGCGGTTGGCGCTGCATCCACTGTTTCATATGCTTTAAATGATAACGAATGCTCATCACTGTGGGCATAACATCGGCTAGTAGGGAATCATCTTCACTGCGATGGCCATAATCGGCACTTAGACTTTTCAGCAATCGCTGTTGATTTTTTAATAAGCTGCGCTTGAGCGCTTTTAACATTTCGCGGCGTTCTTGGTAGGTTGGGTAAGGATGCGCACGAAAAGCGTGTTGTTGTTGTTCAAAGATATCATGCATAAACACTTTGCTGTCGGAAGCTTGTAATTCTTGTACCGTCATAGAAGACCCATTAAACAATTCGATTGCACAATTCACCTTGGTGAAAGCTCTGAATATTGGCTGCGATTTGATCAACCAAAGTCTGCCGCGCCGGCAAGCTTGCCCATCCAATATGCGGCGTAATTATTGTATTAGCGGCGGTTAACAGTGGATTATCCGCCGCCGGTGGCTCTTGGCTTAAAACGTCGGCACCAAAGCCAGCAAGCTGTCCGCTGTTTAGCGCACGGGCAACGGCCGCTTCGTCGATTAAACCTCCTCTTGCTGTATTAATCAATATAGCATTGGGTTTTAACTGCGCTAAGAAGGCTGAGTTGACCAAATGCTCAGTTTGCTCGGTGAGAGGACAGTGCAAGCTAACAAAATCACTTTGAGTTAATGCTGTCGCCAGCGCAACCGAGTCTTTGCGTGCGGGTCGCCCGGGCAGTTGAGCAATCAAAATGGTCATACCCAGCGCTTTAGCAACGCTGGCAACGGCTTTTCCGATGGTCCCATAACCAATAATCGTTAGGGTTTTTCCGCGTAACTGACCAAAGCTTCGCGGCAATAAGACAAATTCATTATGATTTTCCCAGCCAATATTTTGCATAGCGTGCTGCAGTGCAGTCCATCCAATGTTCAGCTGCAGTATTAACTGCAAGGTTAATTGCACGACTGAGTCCGTTGAGTAGCCCGCTACATTACACACCGCTATTTGATGTTTCCTTGCTGCCGCTAAATCAACATTATTAACCCCGGTAGCCGCAACACAGATCAAACGTAATTGTGGCAACTCAGCCAGGATTTCAGCGCTCAAATAAACTTTGTTGCTAATAATAATTTCGGCATTGGCCGCTCGCTCAATCACTTGTTCGGGTGCACTGCGTTGATAAAGCTTGAGTGGCTGTGCCGCTTTCAATAGGGCATTAATATCGATATCAAAGTGTTGTGCAGACAGCTGAGATGCCGTTGCTGTACGATAATTGAGCGGGCTTAAGGTGCCCGCATCGAGAAAAACATTTGCGTTAGTGCTCATGGCAGAATCACAAATTCTAAAGTGTTCAATGCCCCAAAGTTGGCGCGATAGTGACCCGGCTTTGCCGGAATCATTTTGCCAATGGCACCGGTAATTAACAGGTGATCGGGACTAATGGTATAGCCTTGCTCGAGACTGTGATTGATCAGAAATAATAAAGCCCGCCATTGATCGCTTAGTGCATCGCTGGCTTTGCCTTGATTAATTAATTGATCGCCTTGGCCAGGCTGAATATAAGTTAACGAAACGGCAATTGCATTGAGATCGGAAAGGCCATCTTGAACTCCCAACTGGTCTAAGGCAAAGGCGGGACCTTTGATAAAGCTGGCAGAGCCTAAATTGCTGGCGATCAAATCCTGACCGCTTACCGGCATTTGCGCAAATCCTATGTCGGGAAGTTCTATCACTGGGTATACTTTGGCCACGAGCGCTTTTAGTTGATCAACCGATTCAACGGGCTTGGTGATGGTGCGATTAACCGAAAATCCGAGCTCAGTTTCAATCATTAAGCCGCGATAATCACTGCGTTTGATTTGCCACGGAGGCTGCACTTGACCGGGTTGAAAAAGCACGCCTGCGAGTGCTTTGTCGACGCGAAATTTCTGCTGCGCTTGCTTTGATGTCAATCCGGCTTTAAAGCCGGCAATGGCTTGCTTCTGGCGGCGCAGTTTGACCCACTCTTGTTGAATCGTATAGGGCGCTAATGCTTGTTCCTCAGAACTTAGCACAGGTATCGGAGCATTGCGTTGCCAAGCGGTAAAGTAGCGCTCCGCTATGACCGCAGTGGTGGATTTCTGAGCCATCACGCTAGTGCTTATCATTAATACCATGAGGCCTAATAGCTGCTGTGTCCAAGTGCCGCGGGTTGTTAAAAGTGTTTTAATCACCGTTAGAATTCCGTTACCTATCGAATTGACTCACAAGATTAAACGGAAATGAAACTAATGTCTGCATGCTACTTATTTAAGTGGTAGAATTGCGACCATGAACACAGATCCTATATTACATTCGTTAAACGATGCACAACGCGATGCAGTTACTTGCGACGCGGCGGCATTATTGGTGTTAGCCGGTGCTGGCTCGGGAAAGACGCGAGTATTGGTGCATCGAATTGCATGGCTGATTGCTCAATGTGGTTTATCTCCACACGCTCTATTGGCCGTGACATTTACCAATAAAGCGGCTCACGAAATGCGCAGCCGTATTGAGGATTTACTCGGACGTCCCGCCAGCTCTATGTGGGTGGGAACTTTTCATGGGTTGGCCCATCGATTACTGCGAGCACACGCGCGCGATGCAAAACTGGATGAAAACTTTCAAATACTCGACAGCGATGACCAATTACGCATTGTGAAGCGGGTTATTCGTGAACTCGGGCTGGATGAAAACGAGTGGCCGCCCAAGCAAGCCCAATGGTTTATCAATGCGCAAAAAGATGATGGGTTGCGACCGCACGAGATTCAACATCAAGGCGATTTGTTTGTCGCGACCATGACTTCGATCTACTCTCATTATGAGCAAGCCTGTCAACAAGGCTCTTTGGTCGATTTTGCTGAGCTTCTATTGCGAGCTTACGAATTACTACGAGATAATGAATCACTAAGAGTCCACTACCAAAATCGCTTTCGTCATGTTTTGGTTGACGAATTTCAAGACACCAATGCTATTCAATATCGATGGATTAAATTACTCAGTGGTCACAGCAGTGCGATTACAATCGTTGGGGATGATGATCAGTCGATTTATGGCTGGCGCGGTGCGCGAATCGAAAATATTCATCAGTTTCAAAAAGATTATTTAGATGCCGAAACCATCCGTTTAGAACAAAACTATCGTTCAACGGAAACCATCTTGCAAGCTGCCAATGCAGTTATTGCAAACAATCTTGAGCGCCTCGGTAAAAACCTATGGACCAGTGGCGATTTGGGTGACCCAATCTCGTTATATACGGCTTTTAATGAACAAGAAGAGGCACGCTTTATAGCCGCTCGGATTGAGGAGTATGTGGGGCAAGGCAATAATTATTCTGAGTGTGCCATTTTGTATCGTTCAAATGCGCAATCGCGAGTTCTCGAAGAGGCGCTGTTACAGCGCAGTATTCCTTATCGAATCTATGGTGGTTTGCGTTTCTTCGAACGAGCAGAAATAAAAGATACGTTAGCTTATTGCCGGTTGCTGGCCAATCGCAATGACGATCCTGCCTTTGAGCGAGTGGTCAACACGCCCACCCGTGGACTCGGGCAAAAGTCATTAGAGACGGTTCGCGAGGTTGCCCGAGCGCGACAATTATCTTTATGGCAAGCCGCAAAGGTTGTAGTTGCAGAGCAATTGTTGCCGGCTCGAGCACGCAATGGTCTCGAAACATTTATGCAACTGGTAACGAATATAGAACAAGAGACTCAGTCACAAGACTTGCATCAGCTAATTGATTTCGTCATTGAGGCGAGCGGTTTGCTCGATATGTATTTAAAAGAAAAAGGTGAGAAAGGCCTTGCGCGTAAAGAGAACTTACAAGAACTTGTTTCTGCAGCGCGCGAATTTGATGTCGATGATTATATTTATCAAGAGCCCGAAGACGAGGGGTACCAAGAAGATATACCCGAGATGACGCCATTATTAGCATTTTTATCTCACGCTTCATTGGAAGCCGGCGATACCCAAGCCGAAAAATATGAAGACTCAGTGCAATTAATGACGCTGCATTCTGCCAAGGGATTGGAGTTTCCTGTGGTCTTTCTAACGGGTATGGAAGAAAAACTTTTCCCACATCAAATGTCGTTAGAAGACCAAGATGGTTTAGCTGAAGAGCGTCGGCTTTGTTATGTTGGTATTACTCGGGCAATGAAAAAACTTTACTTGCTGCATGCTGAAAAACGACGTTTGTGGGGTAAAGAAACCTATCCATCCCTATCGCGTTTTGTGCGCGAAATTCCGGCTGAACTGGTTGAAGAAGTGCGCCTTAATGCATCGGTTACACAACCCTTTACTAGCTCGAGGCTACCATTAGATAGCGATCAAATGCCCGGTGGTTTTATGTTAGGACAAACAGTTGAACATCCCAAATTTGGTCGCGGCGTAATTCTGAATTTTGAAGGCAGTGGGCCGCAAGCCAATATCCAGATAAATTTTGAATCGGTTGGGGTTAAACGACTGGTACTGGCTTATGCGAAGCTTGCTCCTGTGGGTTAATTTTCTGGGTAAAGTAAACCGCTCAACGTTTGGTGATCGTGACAGGTGATTTCATACTGGTTACCAAATGGGTCGGTAAAGTACAAAGAAAAACTGATTTCATGATCGGCTAATCGATCTAAGCTATCGAGTGCAGTCAGTTTCGCTCGCCACTGGATGAAGTTTTCTGCCGAACAACCAAATGCAATGACTCGACTTGGCTGTTCATGTGAACTTTCGAATAGCGCTAACAGTGCGCGATTTTGTTGATCCCCAATCATTAATGGGCCAGATTGAGTATTCCAGCTCTGGAATTTACTTAGTGGCCTAAATCCTAATGTATCTTGAAACCATTTTACTGCGAGTGTTTTATCATTAACATAGACATGTAGATGATCGATTCCTTGAATGGATGGTTGCATAATATCTCCTATTTTTTCGCCATAACTTGATTAAATACTTTGTAGGTTTCGCGCATAAACTTAATGCGAACAAATCGCGCAGCTTTCGGCTTGGTGGCGTGCGCTGAATTGAGGGTCGGCTGTTCGGGTATGGCATAGGTTTTCATAATGGTTGCTCCTTTACTTGAATGTATGCTAAGTTTATTTCCTCAAGTTAACTTGAGGTCAAGGATATTTTTTGCAATGAGCAAATGGCGCGTAGGAGAAGTAGCTAAGCGAGCAGGGGTCAATGTTTCAACGTTACACTTTTATGAGCAGCAAGGCTTAATTCAAAGTGTTCGCAATGCCAGTAATCATCGCTATTATCACAGTGACGTATTGCGCCGTGTCGGGATCATTAAAGCGGCCCAACGACTGGGTATTGCTTTGGATGAAATTAAATCGGTATTTGATGAATTACCGAATAGTCGCACACCGTCAACGCGCGACTGGCAGAAAATATCAAAGCAGTGGCGTGCGCAACTCGCTCAGCGCATACAGGCACTGCAGCAGCTAAAAGATGAGCTCGATGGATGTATTGGTTGTGGTTGCTTATCGTTAAAAAAATGTAAGCTGAGAAATCCTGATGATCATTTAGCGCTAGAAGGACCTGGGGCGCGCCGACTCAACTTAGCTATCGAGAGTAGCAATCGGCGCAAGTAAGTTATTCCAGTCAAAAGTTTGCAATTCATCAAGGCTCGAAAGCGCACTGTTATAGAGTTGTTGTGAAAGTTCTGCTTTAGACTGTTGCATCTTTTGTATTTTTTCTTCCACTGTGCCGCGAGTAATGAGTTTGTAAACAAAGACAGTTTTATCTTGTCCAATTCTATAGGCGCGATCGCTGGCTTGAGCTTCGGCTGCGGGATTCCACCACGGGTCAAAATGGATAACCGTGTCAGCGGCGGTTAGATTTAACCCGGCACCGCCGGCTTTTAAACTAATTAAAAAAACCGGAGCTTCAAGATTTTGAAATTTCTCAACTATCTTACCGCGATCGCGGCTTTGACCGGTAAGTGATAAATATTGAATGCTCAACGACTGCAAGGCTTGTGCAATAATATCCAGCATTTTTCGAAACGAGGAAAATATCAATATTCGGCGTCCTTCTTCGATCATTTCTGGTAAGACTTCGATAAGCCAATTTAACTTCGCTGAGTCCGCCATTGGATCAACATTAGGCCAATCAATCAGCTTTGGGTGGCAACATATTTGGCGTAAGCGCAACAGAGCGTTGCCGATCAGCATTGTTGGTTTCCCTGTGTTGCTGGCATTAAGTATTTTTTGAATTTCTTCAGTCATTGCAAGGCGTATCGACTCGTACATATCCGCTTGTGTTTGACTTAGCTCAAAGTGACGTTCAATTGTTAGTTTAGGGGGCAGCTCTTGCGCCACTTCTGACTTTGTTCGTCGAAGCATAAACGGCGCAACCTTTTGGCTCAATTGTTGATACGTTTCGCTATCATGATGCTTTTCGATGGCTTGTCGAAATATTTTGTTAAAGCTACTTTCTGAGCCGAGAAAACCAGGCATAAGAAAATTAAATAGACTCCATACTTCACCAAGATGATTTTCAACAGGTGTTCCGGTCAAACATAACCTAAACTGAGCATTAAGTTGAAAACAACTGCGAGCGACTTGCGTTTTTGAATTTTTAATCGCTTGTGCTTCATCGAGTATTACACAGTTGAAGTTAACTTGTTTTAAGCGATTGATGTCACGCTGTATAACCCCATAGCTGGTAATAACCAAGTTAACGTGGTTGAGACTTTCAATTTCTTGGTGGCGTTCGTTACCATAGTAAACTAATGTGGTTTGTTCAGGCGTAAAACGTTCAATTTCCTGGCGCCAATTTGATAGCAAACTGGTTGGTGCAACAATTAAACTGGGCTGATGATTGGTAACTGATTGTAAGAACACCAATGATTGTAACGTTTTACCTAATCCCATATCGTCAGCTAAAACACCCGCTAAACGCGACTGATAAAGTAATTTTAACCATTGCACACCTTCCACTTGATAAGGTCTAAGTTCAGCGGTGCCAGAAGGCGTCACTTTGACCGTTTGCGCCGATAATCTGTTTTCGCTTAAGGCGGTTAGTCGGTTTTTATAGTCAGACAAAGTTTTCGATGGCACACTTGAGTCTAGCTGACTCACACGTATTAATTGATGATGAGCCACTTTGAGTTGACCATCAGCCTGTAACGGCTTACGGTCAAATAATTCAAGCAGTGTGGTCAAGATTGATTTTACGCGCGCGGCGGGCATGGTGATTAAACTGCCGTCTTCTAAATGTAGCGTTAAGTCAGTAATATTAGCTACGGTATCTAATTTAATTTTTTTACTTTTGATTGCGCTGACAATACTTGGCAGTATGTTGACATAATTTCCGTCAATAAGTACTCCAATGGAAAGATTAAACCAATCTTGTTGTGCTTCTAAGTTAACTGCCCAATCGTGAACAATTTGCCGATTAAATTTAAATGAACGATCAATCGTAATGGTCCAACCAAGACAGTGTAGCTCATAAAGCCACACAAGACTGGCGCTCAATGGCCCGCTAATATCGCGATCACTGGGATCAAATTGTTGGCTAATAAATAACTCGTAATGTTGTGCGAGTGTCGCAATATGCTGCAGTTGGCGTAGCCAAGTTGCTACTTTATGATGCAGCCATGTTGGTTCGAGGCTGCGTGCAAGATCGGCAAAACTAAATGTTTGTTGATTGGCATCAACAAAGAAAACTTTAGCATAACTCAGAGCGATGGGATCTGTCGGTGTAGTTAACTTAATCGGTAAATGGTCACCTTCAATTGAGCATAGATGAATATGTGGCTGAACTGGCTCTACTATCTCATCAAGCTGGGTCCAAGCGGTGACTTGATGGATGACCTGGTTGTGAGAAACATCCAAATAAAACCCCTGACCCAAGTGCTCAAAAAAGTTATTCGGCTTCAGTGATTCGTCAGTATTAGAGACGATCATTCTCAGTGGCGGCCTCGAGCAGGCTTTCCAAAAACAGCGCTGTGTTTTGATCAGCAAGTCGATAAACAGCTCTTGCTTATCAGCGGCTAGTTCATTTAAAAGAAAGGCCGGCTCTTGCGCAATTTGTGGTTGGTTTTGATGCATTACTTGCAACAAGTACTGGTCGGTTAGGGTAATGAACTTAGGTAGTTTCTTATTGAGCAATAAGCTTAGATCAAGCTTTTCCTTTAATTGATAACGGTTGTCTTGAGTTAAATACGCTTTATAGATGACAATACTAAATCCGTTATCAAGTCGTTTTAACAAATAAACCACGCGATGACGCGCCATGTTCGGATAAGGATCAAATCGTGTTTGCTGTAATTTCTGTTGCAAACTGCGCCATACCTGACGCTCGTCGTAGGGCTCTTTTATTTGGTAAGCTATCGCGTCGAGTCGACGCTTACTGTCGATAGCTAGAGCGGCAAGATGATGACAAGCATCTTGATTACATTGGCAAACAAAACTGTCTTGCTCTATTGGCCAGCTGATACTGCACTGGAAAGTTTGCTGTTTTTCTTCGACTCTAGCATGGAGCTGGCCAGTTGCCATATCTTGTTGCCACTGACTGAGTCCATTAGCCAATAGCAATTTAAATCCATCAAACAGAGTTGACTCAGCAAAAAACTGATTTAAATGGTCACTGGGTCCTTTAAAGGACAAAGGTTTAAACAGCATGGGTTAGTCGACTTAAAATTTAAGTTAAGCTGACCATGGTATCAAAACCAAGCCTGTTTGGAGAAGAGGCCGAACGATAATCTTGGTGTTATTGCCAAACTGGTAGGGACAGCTTGCGATTGCATGTTGCTGTGCTCCTCTGGAATAATGCCAGTTATACGTGACTGCTATTAGGAATAACAATGAAAAGAAGAGCATTTGTCGGCGCACTCGGTTTAGGTGCTGCTGCAACCTTAGCGGGCTGTCGTCAGGAAGCTGCCAATTGTGCCGAAGGCGCCAGTTCAACCAATACCGGTAAAGTGATTAATTGGACGATGGTGACCACTTGGCCAAAAAACTTTCAGGGTTTGGGCGAGAGTGCTGAACTGTTAGCGCAGACCATAAATCAACTGAGTGGCGGGCGCATGAAGGTGACGGTTATGGGCGCGGGCGACTTAGTGCCTGCGTTACAAGTGTTCGATACGGTCGCCTCGGGTACCGCGCAAATGGGTCATGGCGCCTCTTATTATTGGAAAGGTAAACTACCGGTTGCGCCGATTTTCTCGGCGGTCCCGTTTGGTCTAAATGCTCAAGAGATGAATGGCTGGCTGTACCAAGGTGGTGGCCTAGAGTTGTGGCAAGAGTTGTATCAGCCGCTAGGTCTTATTCCAATGCCAGCGGGTAACTCGGGTGTACAAATGGCAGGTTGGTTTAATAAAGAAATTAATAGTCTTGATGACATTCAGGGTTTAAAAATGCGTATTCCTGGCTTGGGGGGTGAAGTGTTTAAACGCGCTGGAGGTACTCCTGAATTGATCCCGGGCGCCGAATTGTTTGCTGCTTTGGAGCGTGGCCGTATTGATGCTACGGAATGGGTCGGTCCCTATAACGATCTAGCATTTGGTCTGCATAAAGCCGCCAAGTACTATTATTATCCAGGTTGGCATGAGCCGGGGACAACCCTGGAGGCCATTATTAATCAACAAGCCTTTGCCGCCCTACCGAGTGATCTTCAGGCCATTGTGAAAGCCGCATGTACGATTGCAAACTATGATACGTTATCGTTTTTCACTCGTAAAAATAATGAAGCGCTGACCGAGTTGACGGAAAAGCACAAGGTCGTATTGAAAAAATTACCGAGTGATGTGTTACAGCGTTTTGAAGCTTTGTCTCACGAAGTGGTTGAAGAGTTAGCTGATAGCGATGCATTTGCGCGTCGTGTGTATCAGTCTTATCAACAGTACAAGCAACAGGTGAGCTCATGGCACCAAGTATCTGAGCGAGCGTTTTATGACCTACGCGGTTAGCTGAATAAGGGCCGCGACGCGGCCCGTTTTAATTACCGCAACGCTATCGCCATTTCAATCTCACTTTCCTCGCCAAGAAATGGCCAAGTGCTGGTTATTGTCCGAGCCAAGCAGGTAACCAAGTGGCCAAATTGGGAAACAATCCAAGTAATAACAGCAATCCCAGTTGAATCGCAATGAACGGCAAGGCGCCCTTATAAATGCTTTGTGTGCTGATTTGGGGTGGTGTTACTCCACGCAAATAAAATAACGCAAAACCAAAAGGCGGGGTGAGAAACGAGGTTTGTAAATTCAAGGCGATCATAATGCCAAGCCAAATGGGATCAACACCCATCGCTAATAACACCGGCGCAACAATGGGAACTACTACGTAAATAATTTCAATAAAGTCGAGAATAAAACCCAGCAAAAACATTACTAGCATCACTACAATGACGGCACCAACAATTCCGCCAGGCATTTGTGACAGTAGGGCATGAACTTGTGCGTCGCCGCCTAAAGCGCGAAACACTAAACTGAAAATGGTCGCACCCACCAAAATTAAAAACACCATTGATGAGGTCCGGGTCGTGGCGCGCATTACATCCAGCAGCTGCGAGAAACCCAGTTGGCGCTGCACTAGCGCTAAAATTAACGCACCCGCTGCGCCGATTGCGGCGGCTTCCGTGGGTGTTGCAACCCCACTTAAAATGGAACCTAGCACGATAAATATCAGGGTTAATGGCAAGACTAAACTGCGCAATAACTCGCGCGCTGAAATCGGCGCTTCGGATTCTGCTGCGGGCGCCAACGAAGGGTTAACCGCGACCCTTACTAAGACATAAACCATATACGCGAGGACTAATAATAAACCGGGAATTAACGCACCGATAAACAAATCGCCGACGTTTACCGGCTCGCCGCCGAAGGATGAGCGATGCGCCGAGGCAAGTGACTCGCCCAATAAAATTAACACAATCGATGGGGGGATAATTTGGCCCAATGTGCCGGACGCACAAATGGTTCCGGTGGACAAAGCAGGATCATAACCGCGTTTCATCATTACGGGTAACGACAGCATGCCCATGGTGACCACGGTAGCGCCTACAATACCGGTGCTGGCGGCTAACAACATTCCAACAATAATGACTGAAAGGGCGAGACCGCCGCGCAGGCTACCAAACATTCGCGACATTGCCGCCAGTAGATTTTCTGCGATCTTGGCGCGCTCGAGCATCACGCCCATAAAAACAAATAATGGAACCGCAACTAAAACTTGATTATTCATGACGCCAAAAATACGCTGAGCGGTCGCGTTAAGCATTATTGGATTCAGCCAGCCCATGGCGACACTAATACCGGCAAACAACAGTGCAGCACCACCTAGAGTTAAGGCAACGGAGTAGCCCGCCATTAGAGCTAGGCAAACCACGGCGAACATAACAAACGGGATATATTCCATTACTTCTGAGCTCCCTTATCCGCGGGTGCATGACGCCACTTTTCGATGTTCAGCATAATTTGGTGTAGACCCTCGATCATCATTAACACCGGCATCACCCAAATTAATGACTTTAATAAGTAAAGCGCGGGTAATCCGCCTGCTTCGGCTGAAGCTTCGTTTAGCTTCCAGCTAAGCTCGACAAAATTAATACTGCTGTAGAGAATAAATAGACACATAGGAAACAAAAACACCAGGGTGCCAGTGATGTCGACCAGCGCCTGGGTCTTATGGCTAAAACCTTGGTAAAAAATATCGACTCGCACATGCTCATTACGTTGTAACGTGTAGGCTGCGCCCAACATGAACACGGTCGCGTGGAGCCAAGTCACGCTTTCTTGTAGCGCGATGAAATTGATATTGAACAGCTGACTCAGCAAGGTACTGGTAAACATTATCAGTACCATTGCCAAGGTTAGAAACGCGACCGTATTGCCACTAACTCGGGCGACGGCCGCTAGGCTCCTACGAATTAAACGCCACATGATGGTGAGTCCCTAAACCAGTTATAAACAAAGATATCCACAGGAGGCGAAAATTGCCCAAAATTTTAAAAGATTCTGAATAAGCTGTGGATATGTTTCGTAACTTATTGTTTTTAATTAAATAATCATATTGTTGGATGCTGCGGTACTCTACCTTAAAATGATGGGTTTGTGAATTATTGCGAGACGAATTCTTTTTGCTTAAAAGTTATTCACATTTGGCTGAAATTAATAAATCTCGAAAAAATAATAGCTTACATCGCCATGTTGAGAATTTACTTTAGTAATCGTCGCTATCACCCTATATCTCGTATCGATATTGTCTCGCAACACACGCATAAATCGGTACAATGTGCGCAAATTGTTTAGAAGGGTAGTTGCTATGGCTTCAGGTTCTCCGGTGATTTTAGTCGATGGATCGTCTTATCTTTTTCGCGCTTATCATGCGATTCGGCATTTGAGTACAGGCGATGGTTTTCCAACTAATGCGATCCGCGGTGTGATATCAATGATTCGGAACCACCTGCGAGATTATCCCGATGCCAAGGTCATCGTGGTGTTTGATGCAAAGGGTAAAACTTTCCGCAACGATATTTATCCGGAGTACAAAGCCCATCGTCCGCCGATGCCGGATGATTTGCGCGTTCAAATTGAACCAATTCATGAGATTATCCAAGCGATGGGCTTGCCTTTGCTGGTGATTGATAACGTCGAAGCGGACGATGTTATTGGCACCTTGGCCACACAAGCCACTCAAATGGGAATTGAAACTTTAATTTCCACTGGTGATAAGGATATGGCGCAGCTGGTCAGTCCGCATGTCACCTTGATCAACACCATGACCAATACCACTTTAGATCCAAAGGGCGTGGAACAAAAATACGGCTTTGCTGCCGACTTGTTTATCGATTATTTAGCGCTGATGGGTGATTCATCCGATAACATTCCAGGTGTTGCTGGCGTAGGGGAGAAAACGGCTGTCGCTTTGCTGCAAGGAATTGGGGGGCTGGAAACAATCTACCAAGACTTAGAAAAAGTACGTTCGTTAACTTTTCGTGGCGCGAAAAAAATGCCGGAAAAACTTGCCGAGAATAAAGAAATGGCATTTTTATCTTATGAATTGGCCACAATAAAAACCGACGTCGATTTACCGTTTAGTCTTGAGTCAATTGCGCATGACGAACCAAACAATGAAGCATTATCGGCGTTATTCAAAAAGTTTGAATTTAAGACTTGGTTGCATGAACTTAGTCAAGAGGATAGCAGCCCTAGCGATACCGTCGAGGCAAGCGACGAGCCAGAGAAAAACTATCAAACGATTTTTACTAAAGAAGATTTTCGTGCTTGGTGCGATAAATTACGCCAAGCCGAACGTTTTGCGTTCGACACTGAGACGACCAGCCTCAATTATATGGAAGCCGAGCTGGTGGGCTTATCGTTTGCTGTAGAGCCGTTTGCTGCGGCTTACTTACCGTTGGGCCATGACTACTTAGATGCGCCGGAGCAGCTCGATCGTGATTGGGTACTTAACGAGCTTAAGGATATATTGCAATCGGAGCAGTTAAAAAAGGTCGGTCAAAATTTAAAATATGATGCCAATGTCCTCGCTCGCTACGGTATCGAGTTAGCCGGTATTGAGTTTGACACTATGCTGGAGTCTTATTGTTTGAATAGCGTTGCCACGCGTCATGATATGGATTCACTAGCAATGAAATATTTAGGTGTCGATACGATTCACTTTGAAGATGTGGCGGGTAAAGGCGCTAAGCAACTTACTTTCAATCAAATTGAAGTTGAAAAGGCCGCACCCTACGCTGCAGAAGATGCCGATGTAACATTGCGTTTGCATGAAAAAATTTGGTCTGAGCTTGCGCAAAATGAAGGACCAAAAGGTGTTTTTGAACATATCGAAATGCCCTTGCTAAAAGTATTATCGCGTATTGAACGTACCGGGGTGATGATCGATGCGCAGTTGCTGCGCGAAAAGAGCCAGCAATTTGCCGTGCGCATGAAAGAGCTTGAGCAAGAAGCGTTTGACTTGGCCGGAGAGTCTTTTAATCTCGGCTCACCTAAACAGTTGCAGGCTATTTTATTCGATAAATTGCAATTGCCGGTTATTAAGAAAACGCCAAAGAAGCAACCTTCGACAGCGGAAGACGTACTCCAAGAACTGGCTCTCGACTATCCATTACCAAAAGTGATCTTAGAGTACCGCGGGTTATCCAAGCTTAAATCAACTTACACCGATAAATTACCGCTGATGCTAAACCACAAAACGCAGCGCTTACACACGTCTTATCATCAGGCCGTCGCGGCCACCGGGCGCTTGTCGTCTACCGAACCGAACTTGCAAAACATTCCAATCAAAAATGAAGCGGGACGCAGTATTCGTCAAGCGTTTATCGCTCCGCAAGGTTATCGAATACTGGCTGCCGACTATTCGCAAATTGAACTAAGAATAATGGCGCACTTGTCGCAGGATGAGGGGCTATTAACCGCGTTTGCTAATCATCAAGATATTCACACGGCAACCGCTGCTGAGGTATTTGCGGTCGCGCCAGAAGCGGTAACGGCAGAGCAGCGACGCAGTGCAAAAGCTATTAATTTCGGTTTGATCTACGGCATGTCGGCATTTGGTTTAGCGAAACAAATTGGAGTTAACCGAGAACAAGCGCAAACCTATATTGATACCTATTTTGCGCGTTATCCAGGGGTTGAGTCTTATATGGAGCAAACCAAGCGAACGGCAGAAGAACAAGGCTATGTTGAAACCTTATATGGACGCCGTTTATATTTGCCAGAGATTAATGCTAGCAACGGTATGCGTCGCAAAGCCGCGCAACGCACAGCAATTAATGCACCAATGCAAGGCAGTGCTGCTGATATTATCAAACTGGCCATGTTAAGCATCGATCAATGGCTTAACGAGCAGCAACCGGACTGTAAAATGATTATGCAGGTTCACGATGAACTGGTATTTGAGGTCGCCGAGGATCAAGTGGCAAGCTGCCAAGAAAAAATTGTTGAATTAATGGAAGCGGCGAGCGAACTGAGTGTGCCCTTGGTGGTTGAAGCCGATGTGGGTGATAACTGGGATGAGGCTCATTAATATGAAAGTTTGGTTGAGTGTACTGTTAATTGGTTGGCTACTTGTGGGTTGCAAAGATAAGGTCGGCGGCCCTTGCGAATATCAAACTTTTAGCCAACCCGTGGTTGTTGGTGAACGCAAGGAAGCGATGGTTGAGTTGATTGCGGGTGACGAGGTTTACACCGTCCCTGCATCGCGAATAGAGTTCAAAGTCAATCGTGGGCAAAGTGTGTTGTTAGTGTTTGAACGCATTACCAAAGGTACTTGTACGCCGTTTAACATCATTGCTGTGAAACCCTTGCCATAGAAACATTTTTTTACAAGTATTGAAGAAACCTTTTCTCCTATGAAACGTCTTAATGGGTAGACGCCATTGATGGTGTCTTCCCGCAAAACCCTCCTTCTTAAGCGGGAACTTGGATTCAGTTTCCCCAAGCTGAATTCACATTGCCTCCAGCGTGCTAGCGTCTTGGAGGCTTTCTTTTATCTCGATTTCAAAAAGTGTAAATTTATAACTGCGATATCGCTTTTTTCAAAGACTTGCAATTTGAGATTTTGATTTTCTTTACATTAAAAAAAATCTTGCTTTAGGATAAAACGCGAAACGTCACCTTCGATGTTTCGCTAATTTTTAATAAGGAGAAAAAATGAAAATGAAAATCAAGATGGCTGCGATAGCCTCAGTATGTTTAATTTCATCTGTTGTTTCAGCTAAAGGAAAAGAACTGCTTGTACCAGAAGTTGAGGAAGCGTTAAACGCACCACAAATTCAATCTTTAACCGCTTCTATGAAGTGTCTCGTGGACACACCTGCGTGGGATAATTGGGGTTCGCCGAATTGTTTCTCAGCCGGATTTGCACGCACCACCACTGCGTTCTTTCAAATTGACGGTGGCCCCTCTTCAAACTATCGTGTTTATTGGTCAGATTCGCGATGCAGCAGCTCATCTAAAAGTTGTTCGCTACCGATTCGCCAATACCAAACCTTACGTTTGAGTGCTGATGTTCTCGATTTATCAAACAATACATTTTCTACTGTGCAAGCTACCGCACACTATGAAGGTTTCCATTAATTAGTTCGTCGATTGCCCGCCGTTGTTTTGCGGGCAATTTATCACGGCTTTTTGATTCTCGAGATTAAACCATCGGAACAAAATGCGGTAACTGTTTAACCTGGCTAAGCCAGCGCTTTATTGCCGGAAAAGGATTAAGATCAAAACCGCCATCACTGGCAACGTGGGTATAAGCAAATAGTGCAATATCGGCAATGCTGGGTGACTCTGCCACGAACCATTTGCGTGTTTGAAGGTGTTGTTCCATAACCTGTAGTGCTTTGTTTCCTTTTGTAATTAGCTCAGGAAGTTCGTTTTGCCGCGGGTTATCTGCGGGTAAAAATGTTTTAATAAACCTTGCTACCGCTATAGCGGGTTCGTGTGAATATTGTTCGAAGAACAGCCACTGCATTACTTGGGCTTGCTGCCAGTGATCGGTTGGAAACCAAGATGTATTTTGTGCAAGATAAAATAAGCCAGCATTTGATTCTGGTAAGTGGCGTTCATCGATACTTAGGAGCGGTACTTTTCCATTTGGATTTAAAGTTAAAAACTCTTTGCTCTTGGCCGCCCCTGATAAAATATCAACTTCAACCCATTGATAAGGCTGCGCTAAAAGTTCAAGTAATAGCTTCAACTTATAGCAATTTCCAGAAAGACTCATTCCATAAACTTTAATCATTATTTATCCTTAACGGTCACAATCGTTTTATTGCTTAAAGCGTTTTGCACAAGCTGCAGTAGCAACGCCAAAATAAAAACACCGAGCGGTAATAGGCAGAGCATTAAAATACCTTGCCAGTGATACTTAAATAAAAGCCAACCGGAACTTAAGGCGGCCAATGCTTGAGTACCGAACACTAGAAAGTCGTTAATAGCTTGAACTTTAAATCGTTCTTGCGCTTGATATTGACTGGCGAGCAAACTGGTGCCGGCGACAAATAAGAAGTTCCACCCAATGCCAAGTAACACTAAGGCTAGCCAAAAGCCAATAAAGTCTTGCCATTGATAAGCGATAATTAGACACACTGCATACAGCAAAGTACCAACCGCCATCATACGTCGGCAACCAAATCGTGTTACTAAATATCCGGAAAACAATGAAGGTAAATACATGGCAGCTACATGAGACTGTATAACCCACTTGGTATGTTCTAGGCTATGACCATGATGACTGTGCATGCTAAGCGGCGTTGCGGTCATAATAAAACTCATCACCCCATAGCCGATCGCAGCGGCTAAGATCGCCAAGATAATCGGTTGCTGAGAAAAAATGGTGCGCAAGCGGCGGCCAGAAGATTGCGTGTTATCGAGCGCAACTGAAGTATGGATAGGAATGCTAAACAATACTAACAAGCCAAGCGCATACACTGCGGCGAGTAAAAAGAATGAACCAACAAAGGGTGTTGTAGTTAAATTCTTTCCCAGTAACGACAGTTCTGGACCTATGATAGCGGCTAATATTCCGCCAAGTAGGATTGTTGAAGTGGCTTTTGCAACCCAATGTGATGAAACCATTTCAATCGCTGCAAAACGATATTGTTGCACCGAGGCCGCAGCAGCACCAATGCCGAAAGCAGCGACACAAAACCATTGAAAGTTATTGATACTCATTGCATAAGCCGCGAGCAGTGCGGCTGCGATACCCAGTAATCCATAGCCAATGAATACCGGTTTGCGCCCGTAGCGACTCATTAAAAATGCAGCAGGCAAAGTATTAAGTGCCACTCCGATAATCGCTAAAGCGATGGGGAGTGTGGCAAGTGATTCAAGCGGTGATATTTGCTCGCCAATAATCCCGGCGATAAGAACTAACATAGAGGTGCCGGAAAGCATCAACGCATAACACAGCGTTAGTAGCCAGACGGGAAGCGGAAGCTTATTCAATTTCTAATGCTCGTTAGTTGCAATGTTCGCTAGCCTATCACATTCTAAAATTTTAGCTCTTGAGTAAACTGTAAGCGAATTTTTAATTCTTGATTACTGTGATTTTATATCAATTCTAATCGGCTCCAAACCATTGTTTGAACTCAGTTTGCTCGGTTGTTAAGACCCATTTTTGGGCGCTCCAAAGATATGCCGCCACTCCAGAGTTACTAGGTGGAAAGATTCCTAAGCTATCTGCAATGTTATCAGGAAGATAAATGAGATCTATCTTTAAGCGACTGTCTTGAGCTTGATTAAGCCAAGGTAGACAAGTGCTATGCTGCCCTCTCACAACGATAAAAGGTTCCGCCGCACAACGAGCTAGGTAGTGTAAAGTCGTGGCGCACTTTAGGGGAGCCTTGTTTACGGCGATCAAAGCATCGACTTGTAACTGCGCGCTGAGATCAAGCCAGGATTGGTTCTGACATAATACTCCTAAGCGTTGAAAGAGAAATATTATGGGGCCTACAACACTACTTTGCTGCTGATCGATATTCGACTCTTTAAGCGCAATGCTAGTATTGGTTACAAGTTGTAGTTGGTGCCCGGTATAAAAGTTTTGTTCAATAAAGTAGAGCACTTGCTGTAACCAATTAAACTGCTCGTTATTCCACTGGCGTTTGATCGCCTGCCAAAGCAGTAAGCTTAAAGCGACATAATCAAGCAGTGTAGTCCCGCGCAATGGATTTGGATAATTCAGCCCGTGCTGGGGATCCCAATAGCGACTTAAAGCTTCGATTGCAGAATCAATTTGCAGAAGTAAATTTTCATCATTAACTAAATAACTTAGGTTAATTAAGCCTCGCAGGTAATCACAGTTTGCATGCAACATCATCGTAGTGCTTTTGCTTGCTTGTAGATTTTCTTGTCGAAGCAGTTTTAGTTGTTCTCGAATCGGCTCGATTTGCCATTGGACTTGCTTCAACGGAACACCCAATTTTTCGGCTAATGTCTGCGTGCTATACCAGCGTTGTAAGTGCCACTGAGAAAAGTTGTTCGGTGCTTGTTCAAGCCCAAATGCTAATTTGGCGAGTTGTATTTGTTCTTTAGGTAAGCGCTGCTCGATGGCCTCTTTATCAAAGGTATAACCACTGGGAGTCGACTGGTAATGGTCGAGTCCATTAAATTGTTCACTTTGCAGCGACGCATATCCATGGCCCTCTAAAGCGAGATTGTCTTGTACAAAGTGATAGATTCTTAAACACTCATGCAAATAATCGCCGTCTTTATTAAACGCCGACAACGACGTAAAGTAGTTTAATAGTGCCGCATTATCATTAAGGGTTTTTTCAAAATGAGGGATCCCCCAATGACCATCTCGACAGTAACGGAAATAACCACCTTCGACGTGATCATTTAAACCGATATTTTTGATACTCTGAGACGTTAACATTAATAATCGATATAACTGTTCGGATGCAGGTGGTCGATAAAGGATAATGATCGCTAAGATTGTCTCAAGTAATGCACTATTAGGAAATTTGGTCGGACCTTTCAGGCCTCCCCATTGTTCGTCAAAAGCAGCTAATACCTGGCTAATAAAGTGCTCAACAATAACCGTGATGGATTCATCGCCTTTGGCAACGGTTAGCGTTTCGTTTGGATTTAACTTAATCGCTTGCGCGGTTTCTTGTATTTGTGCGCGATTGGTTTGCCATAAAGTTGATATCGTGGCCAGAAGCTCTAAGAATCCTGGTGTTTGTTGATCGCCATGTTGCTCATAATAGTTACCAATAAAAAAAGGCTGGCTTATCTGGCTATCGATAAAAGCACACAATGGCCAACCATTGATATCTTGCGTTAGTTGCTGTGCCGCACGTTGTAGCCAGATATCAACATCAGTACGAAACTCCCGATCGACGATATAGCAATGGAAACTCTGATTAAGCATTTCAATGACATTTGAGTCCTGAAAAACATTATTCAACATTTCGCGTGTCCAATGGCACTCATAGTAGCCAAGAAACACAAAACAGGGCTTATCACTTTTAGGCAACTGTAAGCTATCGGTGGGCATGAGTCGCCAGTTAATCGCCGTTTTATGCGCTGCATGATAAAGAGGTGAAAGATCAGCGGGCGAGTGGGGATCCAAAATTGGCACGAAAACCTCTATTAGGGTAAAGTAGTCATAACTGTTCCACTATACCGGAAGCTGTTGCATTTGAAAAACCTCCTTGACTTCATTTCTTTGGCCGATTGGCTGGCGTTACTTTGGTTCGCTATTTGCTGGATAGGATATGCAGGATTTGCCGCTCGAAAAGCAAAATACCAACCTACCTTGGCATCATCACTCAGTTCGATCCGTGGACTTTGGATGTCGCGGATTTTTACCCGCGAAGTTCGTATTGCGGATGTCACAGCACTCGGTATTTTACAGCGCAATGTGACCTTTTTTGCCTCCACCACGATCTTTATTCTTGCTGGCTTACTAACCGTTTTAGGGGCGACCGATCAAGTTGTACAATTAACCAATACATTGCCATTTATTGTTGAGAATACCCGCGCCAGTTGGGAAGTGAAATTATTAGTACTCATTTTTATCTTTGTTTATGCATTCTTTAAGTTTGCTTGGAGTGTGCGTCAATACAATTTTGCCATTGTATTATTGGGTGCAGCTCCAAGTAATGATGCAAGCGAAACGGAGAAGTCAATCTTTGTGGTGAATGCTAATGAAGTACTCACCCGTGCCAATAATTCTTTTGCTCATGGGCTTCGTGCATACTCATTTGCTATGGCGGTATTGGGTTGGTTTATTCATCCAATTTTATTTGCCGGTTGTGCGCTTTGGATTGTTTTGGTTTTGCATCGTCGCGAGTTTCATTCGAATACTTTAGATGCACTGCAAGCGGCCGGGTTATTGAAGCCAAAACAGTGAGTTATTAGGTGTCAATCGCTCGTTTTTTGTGAACGTTCAGCACACACTTGATTGCGACCTTTCTCTTTGGCTCGATACAGAGCTTTATCAGCTTTATTGAACACATCTGTCGCTGTATCACTGCCTTCAAATTCGGCAACGCCAAATGACATTGTGACGGAAATGGATTTTTCTGGAGAAATCGGGATCGGTTTATCGCGAATAATCAAGCGTAATTTATTAATTGCTTTGGTGGCGTCTGCAAGCTTGGTTTCCGGCATCAAGATAACAAATTCTTCGCCGCCAAATCGAGCAATAAAGTCGGACTCACGCAAACCATGTTCTAACGATTTAGCAATATTTTTGAGTACTTCATCGCCAGATTGGTGGCCATAAGAGTCATTAATTTTCTTAAAGTGATCGATGTCGCAGACGACTAGGCTTAAAGCATTGCGATAACGCCGCCAGCGCGAATATTCTTGTGTGAGACGTTCATTATAAGCGTATCGATTAGGTAACGAAGTTAACGGATCATTGTAGGCTTTAAACCGCTGCTCTTTTAAATTTTGTTTAAGTCGCTCGGCTTCTTCTTCTGTGACCTCTAATTGCTCGCGCACAATTTTCAGTTCAGAAATAGAAGCTTTAACCTTATTCTTTTGAGTTTCTTTAAAGTGACTAACACTGTTAATAATATGTTCAAAACTTGAAAGTAATCGACCTTTCAGCGAACCTAATCCTTCCGTGTCACTTATTTCTTGATGAATTTCGCTGAGTGTTTTGGTGAGCTCTTTGTCTAAATTTGCAGTATCGCTTAATAAACTTTCTTGTCCAACTGCAGCTTGATTTAGATAAGACGCGACATTGAGTAAGCGCTTATTAAGTTTTTGTAGAAAGCTTTCGAACTGTACGTGCTCATTGTTTGCAGCTTCTAATAACACCGAAGCAATCTGCTCAATTAAAGCCGATAGCTGATCGTAATGCTCCAAGGACTGAATTTGGTCTTTGATGTTTTCCGCTGCACGCCGATAAATATCGATATTACCGAGTTGCTCGACGAAATTATTCAGCGCATCGCGCAACGCCGATGGTATTAGTTCATTCGCTACGAGACTGGCTTCGTCAGAGTCGGTGACATCTTCTGTGG
>JABXHQ010000038.1 GCA_013373545.1 Gammaproteobacteria bacterium | reverse complement strand
GGACGCTCGCGGCAGCAATTGATGCGCGAAATTCTTGGCTATGTACCGATTCACCCAGACGGCTCGGTGAAAGTAAAAGTGCCAGCGAATGTGCCGTTTACGATTTCAATTCTTGATGCGAACGGACAACGCATAGGTGGCCGTCATGAGCATTGGTTACAATTGCGTCTAGGTGAAGAGAAAAACTGTACCGGCTGTCATGCGGCTAATAGTGAACGCTCACATGGCCGTAGCGATGCCGATCCGGATTCAATTTATTATGGTTCTTTGGGTAACACCACTTTCCCTAATAGTAACCCAGCGATATTTGCCGAAGACGGCGAAACGATGGCGCAAGCTTACACACGTACCAATGGTGTACCTGAGCCCGATCTCGATATTGCGTTTGTTGACGATTGGACCGATCCAAATGTCGCCACGCCAGCGGCCGACATTATGCGTTTGTATGCCGATCTCGAGACGCCGGCTCCAGTGGCGGATGCATGCTTAGTGGCTTGGTATTCAGCTTGCCGAATTACGATTAATTATGAACAGCATATTCAACCGATTTTCGATCTACCGCGTCCAGTGTTCGATAATATGGGTACACAAATTGCCGACAATACCTGTTCAACTTGCCACAGTGTGTTTGATGCAGTAAACAATGTGGTTCAAGTGCCCGCGGCACAGCTTGAACTCACCAGCTTGCCTTCACCGGACGAACCGAATCATATGCGTGGTTATCGCGAATTATTTTTTAATGATAACGAAGTCGAAGTAATCGACGGAATTGTGGTTGACCGACAAGTACCGATTGTTATTAACGGACAATTTATTTATCAAACCATCGATCAAGATGGCTTAGCAATTTTCTTTCAAGATGCCGATGATATGTTTGTATGGGAAGTGGATCCGAACACAGGCTTACCCACTGAATTACAAGATACCGATGGTTCAATCATTTATCAAACCGACATTGATGGTAACCCTCTTTTCACCACGGATGTCGATGGCAATCAGGTGCGAATTCCGATTCCATTGCCAGTGCCGGAGCCAAACCAACTTACTCGAACCGAGCCCGTTACGCCCATTTTATCGACCAATGGTGCGCGAGCGAGTGCTGCGTTCTTTGCTTTATTTAATGGCGGCTCGCATCAAGGGCGATTATCCGATGCTGAATTGAAGTTAATCGCAGAATGGCTTGATATTGGTGGACAATATTTTAATAATCCATTCTTAGCGCCGGAAAATTAAAAGGCTAATTAATGGATAAGTGGTTTTCAAACGGAGTGAAACTGACTCCGGTTATATTGTTAGGATTATGTTGGTTGTCGTTGTCGGTGGCCGCCAGTGACGCGACTAGTGACGCAAATCCTGCGTTCGTTAAGCAGTCCGACTCTCAAAATACGTCTGAGCGTGATCGCGATGCCTTACAAAGTGTTGTGGTTGCAGAACCTTTTGTTAACTTGTACACCGGACCTGGAGTGGGTTATCCGGTCTTTCATGTGGTTGAAAAAGGCGAATTTTTGTGGCTAGTTAAGCGCAAGTACAATTGGTTTTTAGTGGTCAGCAAAGATGGCAAAGAAGGCTGGGTTCCGCTCCTTGACATGCAGAAGACTAAAAATCATGACGGTAGCGATGTTACTTTTGCGACCTTTAATGAACGAGATTTTACCGCGCGCTCATTTGAAGTGGGGGTGAAGGTAGGGGACTTTGAAGGTGCCAATTTGATTGCCGTATCTGGCTCTTGGCAGTGGACCCCGAATTTAGCGGCTGAATTAGTCGTAGGGCAAGGGTTAGGCGACTTTTCAGAAGTACGCCAAACAACGATTGCGATGCTGAATTCGCCTTGGCCTGAATGGCAGTATTCGCCGTATTTTGGCGTTGGAACCGGTATAGTTAAAGTTTTTCCGAGTGCCGCTTTGGTGCAAGAAATTGATCGTAAAGATGAAGCTGTGTTTGTCGCTGCTGGCATTAAACGCTATGTCAGTGATCGATTTTTACTTCGTATGGAGTATCGGAAATATGCTATTTTAACCTCTCAACCTACAAACGAAGAAATTGAAGAATGGACCGTCGGATTCAATATATTTTTCTAGCCTTATTACTGGGATTATCGAACTCATACGCCATTGCCGCCGATGAGAATGGTAATGATCCCAGTGAGATCTTTGAGCCTAAAATCGAGCGTCAACAAGTGGATGAGGCGCTGGTTGATGATGAAGACTTTGAAATTGGGCTGGTTTTTGGCACTTTGGGTATCGAAGATTTCGGCGCCGCCGAACTTTATGGCGTTCGATTCAATTACTTCATTAATGAAGATTTTTTCTTGCAAATAAGTGCGGGCAGTGCAAAAGCTGGGTTATCCAGTGCTGAGCAGTTATTCCCGGGAAATGTGGTCGTGTCGAACGATAAAGACTTTCAGTTTTACGATTTGAACCTGGGTTGGAATATTTTACCGGGGGAAGCGTTTTGGGGAGAAGATGTTGCGGTGAATACTTCTTTTTATTTAGTCGTCGGAGCCGGTAATACTTCCTTTTTGGATAATAAAGAATTTACGTTAACTTACGGCGCAGGTTATCGCGCTTTGCTTAATGACTGGCTAGCGTTTTCGGTAGATACGCGTAATCACCGGTTTAACAGTGAATACCCTGTGGGTGAGATTAAGTCGACTCATAATCTCGAATTCAGTTTTTCAGTTTCAGCATTTTTTTAATGAGGTAATAACGGATGAAATTAATGTTCAAAATTTTCTTTGCAGTTGTGATCGCGGCATCGCTTCCGCTAGCGGCCAGTGAAATGAAGAAACCTGCACCGGATTTCACCTTGAAGAGTATGACGGGTGAGAATGTTAAGTTGTCTGAGTTACGGGGTAACGTGGTCATGATTAACTTTTGGGCGAGCTGGTGTGGACCTTGCCGACAAGAGATGCCCTTATTAGATGAGTTTTATAAAAAATATAAAAAATTAGGTTTTGTTTTGCTTGGCGTGAACGTAGAAGAAGATTCGTCTAAAGCCGCTGGTTACCTAAAAGAGGTCCCGGTTTCATTTCCTATTTTGTATGATAACACCAACAGTGTAAGTAAACTTTATGACGTTGACGCAATGCCGAGTACTGTGTTGGTTGACCGCGAAGGCAACGTGCGTTTTTTACATCGTGGTTACAAGCCCGGTGATGAAAAAGAATATAAGCGTTTAATGAAGGCGTTAATGCGAGAATAACGAATGCATTTAAAAGGAATAACCCTACTCGCGCTGTTGTTGCTTAATGGTTGTGCTTTAGAGCCATGGGTTAAGCCATATGAGCGTGACAATTTGGCTGACCCCATCATGAGTTTTAGTCGTGATGCTGTTTCGACCAACTACATGCATCACGTTTACCAAGCGCGTGAAGGTGCGCGTGGTGCTGAGGGCGGCGGCGGTGGCGGCTGTGGATGTAATTAGATGAAACGAATTTTAGCCTCAGTTATTTTTTTGATTTGGACGTCACAGTCGGTGCTGGCTGCAGTGCTACCGGAAGATCGTGCTGACTTACTTTATCATCGTTATGATGGTGGAGGGATGGTCATTGATGGTCCGTCGTTACTGGTTCGAAAATCATTTTTAGAAAAATTTTCGGCGTCTGCAAATTACTATATTGACAATGTTAGTGCGGCCTCGATAGATGTTTTAGCGAATGCTAGTCCTTACATTGAACGCCGCAAGGAATATTCACTGGGTTTGGATTATTTAACCAATAAGACCACCATCAGTAGTTCATTTACCAACAGTACCGAAAACGATTACGAAGCTAATACAGCCTATATTGGTGTCTCGCAAGATTTTTTTGGTGACCTATCGACCATTGCGATTGGTTACTCGAAAGGTTGGGACACGGTTATGAAGCGAGGGGATCCGGACTTTAAAGAGTTTATTGATCGACACAATTTTAAAATTGATTGGACCCAGGTAGTGACTAAGAACTGGATTGCCAGCATCGGGATTAATACCGTGACTGATCAAGGCTACCTGAACAACCCCTACCGGGTGGTGCGCTATTTGGATCCGAATTCGGGGGTTGGATTTCGTTACCAAACCGAGGTGTATCCGGAAACCCGTACCAGCACTGCTGTCGCGTTTCGAAGTATGTACTACTTACCTTACCGTGCAGCGCTAAAGTTTGAAGTACGAGGGTTTAATGATACATGGGATATTGCAGCAAAAAACTACGAAATTGCTTATATACATCCTTACCAAGAGCATTGGGTGTTTGAAGCAAAAGTGCGTCAATACAGCCAAACGCAAGCGGATTTTTATCGCGATTTAATTGATCCTTTGGACAATAGTCAAAATACCGAATTTGTCGCGCGCGATAAAGAAATGAGCGCTTTTTCTAATATCTCTTACGGAATCGGTATTAGTTATGAACGCGAATTTTCCGAAAGTGGATTTTTTAAGAAGTTTGCGGTTAATTTAAACCTTGATTATTTTAACTTTGAATTTGATAATTTTCGCGATGTCCTAGTGCATGATACCCAACCAGGTGTTTATGCGGTGGGAGCAGAGCCGTTGTATCAATTTGACGCAACGGTAACGCGGCTGTTTTTCTCTATTTGGTATTAGAAAAGTGCGGCCCAAATCACAACTTGGGATTTTAAATCCAGTGCTCGGATCTGTTTTATAGTCAATTTGTTCTCATAATCGAAGCAGTAGAGAAGCCCTTTGCGGGCTTTTTTACTGATCAATACATAATAAAAAAAGTATTTATGAGTTAACAATTGTCAGCGGAGCACAGCAGTATGAACCAGAACAAGAATCGACCTTTTAGACCAATGGAGCCGATTGCTTATGGAACAACTTCACGCAGTCATTTCCGGGCGAGTGCAGGGTGTGTGGTATCGAGCCAGTACTCAACAAAAAGCACAATCACTGGAACTGGTCGGCTGGGTAAGAAATCTTAGTGATGGCCGTGTTGAGCTATTGGCTCAAGGCCCACGAGAGTCGCTAGAGGTTCTGTTGGCTTGGTGTTATACCGGGCCTGAAAATGCTCTGGTTAGCGCGATAGATTTTGATTATCAAAGGGTAACAGAGCGCGCTGATTCTTTTTCGGTTGGCGCCACCGTGTAACCGTAAACCTTTCCATTTCTATCCAGAAACCACTAAACTACACTTAATAATGAGGTAGGAGTGGTCGTGAACGAGCCGGTTGAGCAAACAATTGTGAAAAGCCCTGTTATGCGCTGGTCATTAATTGCGCTTGGTTGCTTTTCATTGTCGCTTGGTATTTTAGGTATCTTCTTACCGTTATTACCCACGACTATTTTTTTGATTATTGCCGCAGCTTGTTTTGTTCGCAGTTCCGCTTCCATGTATGACTGGTTACATCAGCATCCTCAGTTTGGCGTTTATCTTGCAGCCTATGCGAAGGGCCAAGGTATGCCGCGACGGGCTAAAGCCATTACCATCGGCTTACTTTGGTTATCATTAGCGACATCAGCCTATATAATGGCAACACCTTGGTTGAATTGGGTTTTGCTAACCGTTGGCGCCTGTGTAACCGTTTACTTATTACGGCTGCCTACAATGATGGTGCCCCCTAATGAACCAAAACCATAATCTTAAATTTTGATAGTTGAGCGAATTGAATGAGCGATTTGACAGACGACACCGAACACAATTATGAGACTTTTTTGCAGGATGCGGTGAATACCGGGATCATTTGGTCGTTGGTTACGGGAGAGGAAGATGACGCCGAGTTTGTGATGGTGGATGCGGAGCAAGCTGAGCGTGCGGGCGTAATGTTGTTTTTCTCGGAAATTGATTTTGCTAAAGCTTTGTGTGTTGAAGAGTGGGCCGATTGTTGTCCGCGCGCAATTGATCTAGATGAGTTTATCGATAAGTGGTTACCAGGCATGCAAAGTGATGGCTATTTAGTTGGGGTTAATTGGACTGCCGACTTAGAAGGGTTCGAGCAAGAGCCGCTAGAGTTGTCCTTAGATCTACTTGAAACAGATTAAATCATGATTGGCGGGATTGGCTCAGCGCAAGCTAAGCTTGTCTTTTGGGTTCCTCATGTGCCGCCGCTGCGGACGCTACAAAACTTAGTTTCGGTGCGACCCTTATTACAAATAGAGCAGTCTAAGTTGATCGACGTTGGCGGGAATCACTGGCGTAAAATTATTAACTGCATGGCAAAAATTGCCCATGAATTAATGCCCGGACGTTTTCCAACTTGGCAGTTACTGCGTGATCAACCGTTGCTTGGCGATGGCGGTGAAGTGGCTTTAGTTGCCTTACCTAAACCATCTGCACCATTGATCCGCTCAGTGTTTGACTCATTCAACTGCGCAAGTATCCATTTTTGCTGCGGTAAACAGTTAACGGAGCAGTGCTTTGCGGCTAGCGATATTATCCAAGTGGATCAAGATTTTGCCAAAATAAAACTTAATTCTGCTTGGTCAATCCCATACTTAGATTATCGCCAGCTTTCGAATGCGAAAATTACCCGGTTAGTAAACTTGGTTAAAAGCGAAGAATATTAACCGCTAGTGTTGTTGAAATGCTCGCAGAAAAGTTGCAAAGCGAGGCGTTTTTCGACTGGTGAAGCCGCGATATCGATAGGTCACGTAACTACCGATTGGTGGTGGCGAGCGGCGTTGCTCGATGCTAAAACCAGAGCCTAGTTTAAAGCGAATACCGGCGCTATTTTCGACTTCAATCGCGCCCATCATTCCCTCATATTTACCGTTGCCAGGTAGGTGTGCGATAACTTTAGCTTCTGCGTCTTGATAGCTTTTGAGTTTCTGTAAGTCGTAACTGCGGCGCGCTTGGTATAGCGAGTCCTTTTTATGCAGCATTAAACCTTCTGCTCCATTGGCTTCAACTGTATTTAGAGTTTGATAGAGCTGCTTAAGTGAGCTGACTTCAAAGTGCTCGACTAACTCAACATGTTCGCGGTTAATGTCCACCATCAATAATTTTAGTTCGGCTAGTCGAGCATTAAAGTCTTTTAGGCTGTTAGGTAAGTCGAATACCATGAACTTAATTTTTTGCCATTCGTGTGCAGGCGCTTGCAAACTGCGGATAACCGCTGATGTTTTCTCAAATTGTCCGCGTCCCATCCAAAGCTCACCATCGAGGGCTTGTTCGGGAAGGTCTTGAGTAAACCACTCGGGTGCGTCGACAATATGCCCACCGCGGGTAATCAAATGCCGTCCATTCCAGAGCGCTCGCACGCCATCAAGCTTTTCGCTAACCCAAAACTCTTTAACATTACTATCGGGCTTAAAGGTTTTGGCTAGTAACAGATTGGGACCTTGTTGTTCTGCAGAAAGTGGGGATGTTACCAAGGGTAACAGTGAAAGCGAAATACAAATTCCATTGCCAATTGCACGCATTGTGAGCTCCTTATTCATCGTCCTTGATGAGTAAGCATTATGGCAGGTTCTCAGAATTGGTTTAACGGGAGATTGAGGCTTGTTGGGTAAGCAATTGTACATAGTCTAAGTGAGACAAGCCTCAACTTACATTGTTTGACTGCCGCAGCCGTTAAGCTTGCTTTCTTAAAAAGATGGGGGCATCCGGCTGACTACTTTTTGCGTCGTAGCGGTAACCATCGAGGTTAAATCCGGTTAGATCCTTAGGATCATCAATGGCATTTTCAACAATATAACGAGCCATAAGGCCACGAGCGCGCTTGGCAAAAAAGCTAATTATTTTATATTGACCATTTTTATAGTCTTTGAATTCCGGTGCAATAACGCGCTGAGTTAATTGCTTCGCTTTCACCGCTTTAAAGTATTCATTGGATGCTAGGTTAACTAATACCCCAGATGCCTGCTTCTGCAGTTCTTTGGTAATGGATTGCAAAATTATGTCATCCCAAAATTGATACAAATTGTCACCGCGTTCGGTGGCTAGCTTGGTACCCATTTCAAGTCGATAAGCTTGAATTAAGTCTAACGGGCGTAACACTCCATACAAGCCAGAAAGTATGCGTAAGTGTTGCTGTGCATAATTGAGAGATTCAGCTGATAAAGTGAAGGCATCAAATCCTTGGTAAACATCACCGGTAAAAGAAAAGATAGCGGGGCGCGCGTTTTCCTTGGTAAAAGGTGTTGTAAAACTTTGATAGCGATGAACATTCAGTTCAGCCAGTTTATCGCTTAATTTCATTAAGCGGGCAATATCTTGGTGGCTATGTTTTCTCAAGTGCTCAATGAGTACTTCACTGTGATCTAAAAACCGCGGTTGAGTACTTTTTTTAAGCGGCAGCGGTGTTGTAAAGTCTAAGCTCTTTGCCGGAGAGATAACCGTTAACATGGGCATTCCAATTTAAGCAATATAGGGTGACAGAGTTTATCGCACAAACCAGTGCTTCGTCATGAATCGGGCAATTGATTTTATCGATTATTCGTAGCGCTACTCGGAATAATGGTCTTGGGATAATTCCACCTGGATTACATCATTTTCGAGATCGCCAGATATACGCAAATGAACGGTTATTGGCTGGCAACAAACTTCGCAGTCTTCGATATACTCTTGGTAGGCTTCTGAGCAGTCGAGTAGTAAGGTTATCGGAGCATTACAGTAAGGACACGCGGTGGCATATTCTTCCCAAGTGTTCATAATAGGCGCGCAGATCCTTTCAGTCAGTTTTCGCCGCATAACGATAAGTCTTGCTGGCAAAGGTAATTTAACAAGGCGCAAATAGCGCCTTGTTAATGATTAAGGGTTATGGCAGCTCTCGGTAGCCCATATTGAATAACGCAAATGCGTAAACATCCGCCGCTAAATCAATTTGTTTGCTGGTGGGTGTACCCGCGCCATGACCGGCGTTAGTTTCAATCCGGATCAGCATTGGATTGTCGCCTGCATTCTTAGCTTGCAGTTCAGCTGCAAATTTAAAAGAGTGTGCCGGAACAACGCGGTCGTCATGATCACCGGTTGTCACCATTGTGGCTGGGTAAGCCTTGCCATTCACGACATTATGAACCGGCGAGTAGCCTTTCAAGTACTCAAACATTTCTTTGCTGTCGTCCGCTGTGCCGTAGTCATAAGCCCAGCCAGCACCTGCGGTAAAGGTGTGATAGCGTAGCATATCGAGTACTCCAACAGCCGGTAGTGCAACTTGAAACAGCTCTGGGCGCTGGGTCATAGTGGCGCCAACTAACAAGCCTCCATTTGAGCCTCCACTGATAGCCAGATAATCACTACTGGTGTATTGCTCTTTTACTAAGTACTCGGCCGCAGCGATAAAGTCATCAAACACATTCTGTTTGTTTAGCTGGGTACCTGCTTGATGCCATTTTTTGCCGTACTCACCACCGCCGCGAAGATTGGCGACCGCGTAAATGCCACCCATCTCCATCCACACTGCTCGAGTAACGCTGAAGCGAGGTGTGAGACTTACATTAAAGCCACCGTAGCCATATAAGATAGTGGGGTTTTTACCATTGAGTTGAGTGCCTTTTTTATAACTTAGAATCATGGGTACGCGGGTACCGTCTTTGGAAGTGTAAAATACCTGCTTGGATTCAAAGTCACCGCTATTGAAAGCAACATCAGGTTTTTGATAGACCGTGGTGTCGCCTTTGGCCGGATCAAACGAATAGATAGTGCTTGGCGTAATATAATTTGAGAAGGTGAAATACAGCGTACTATCTTCGCGTTTACCGCCAAAACCGTCGACATTACCAATACCAGGAAGTTGTACCTCGCGAACTAACTTGCCCTGATAATCGTATTGCTTAACTTGTGACAATGCATCGACCATGTATTCCGCAAATAAATAACCGGCTCCGGTTGAAATTGACAGGACATTCTCTGTTTCGGGAATAAGATCCTGCCAATTCTCAGGCGTCGGTTTGCTCGCATCCACGGTAACTACTCGTCGATTTGGCGCATTTAAATTGGTCACTAAATAGAGCTTTGTATCTTGAGTGTCGAGGACATAGGTGTCGGACTGAGTGTCATTAACAATGGCAACGAGTTCGCTGTCTGGACGACTCAAGTCTTTCATAAATAATTTATTGCCCGAGGTTGATACCGCGGCACTAATAAATAGGAAGCGACCATCTTCACTAACTTGCCCACCAACGTAACGGTGTTTTTGTGCATCGGTTCCACCGAAAACGACAACGTCGGATTGTTGTGGTGTTTTTAACTTATGATAGTAAAGCTTATGTTGATCGGTTTTCGCTGAAAGTTCACTACCGTCTGGCTTGTCATAGCTCGAGTAGAAAAAGCCTTCGTTACCTTTCCAGGAAATACCGGAAAACTTAACATCGACTAAAGTGTCCTCGATGGGTTGTTTAGTCTCAACATCAATAACAATAATTTTGCGCCAATCAGAGCCGCCTTCAGAAATTGAATAGGCGGCTAATGAACCATCTTTCGAAAAGCTAACGCCAGCCAGAGAGGTGGTGCCGTCGGCACTAAATTTATTCGGATCGAGGAAAACCTCTGTCTTGCCCTCTGCGTCTTTACGGTACAAAACATTTTGATTCTGTAGTCCATCATTTTTGTAGAAATAGGTATAGTTACCTTCTTTAAATGGCGAGCTAACTTTTTCGTAGTTCCAAATATTGGTTAACTTTTCCTTGATCTTGTCGCGATACTGGATTTGATCGAGGTAGTTAAAAGTCACTTTGTTTTGTGCTTTCACCCATGCTGCAGTTTCGTCACTGCGATCGTCTTCTAACCAACGATAAGGGTCGCTGACATCTGTACCAAAGTAGTTGGTTGTGACATCACCTTTACGGGTTACGGGGTATTGCAATGCATCGGCTTTGGGCGCAGCCGCAGCGGCTACGCTGGGTTGTTTTGCCTCACTAGCGGTTGGCGCTGATTCTTCATTCTTAGAACAAGCGACGAGAGCTGATGAAGTCAATAGGACGAGTAATAATTTATTCATTGGTGATTCCTAATGATAGCTGGACCCAAGGGCAAGTTTTGCCCTTGGGTCGTGTTTAATAGTTGTTATTGAGTAACTGGAAATCCGCGATCGCGCATTAAAGCTTCAACCTTCGCATCACGTCCACGAAACGCTCGATATGCTTCGGCCGGATCGACAGAGTTGCGCACCGAGAACAAGTGATCGACTAGTTTCTTGGCCACTGTCGGATCGTAAAACCCGCCGGGCGCTTCTGCGAAAGCTTCAGCTGCATCTGAGGTTAAAACTTCCGCCCAGATATAGCCATAGTAGCCAGCTGAGTAACCCTCACCAGAAAAAATATGACCGAAGTGTGGTGTGCGATGGCGCATAACCACTTCACTTGGCATATTTAATTCAGCCAGCTTTTCGCGTTCAAACTTATCGGCATCAATATTGGTTGGATCAGTGGTATGAAGCATTAAGTCAATCATCGCTGATGCTAAATACTCGGTGGTTTTAAACCCTTCGTTAAAGGTTGCTGCATTTTTGATTTTAGTCACTAACGCTTGTGGCATTGGCTCGCCAGTTTTGGCATGCACCAGGTATTTTGTAATGACTTCATCGGTTAGCAACCAGCGCTCTAATAATTGCGACTGAAACTCAGTGTAGTCTCGGACACCGCCGTTAAGTGTTGGGTAAACAACTTTTGACGATAGCGAATGCAGCGCGTGGCCAAACTCATGGAAGAAGGTTTCAGCATCATCCCACGAAACGAGTACGGGTTCACCGGCGGCGCCTTTGATAAAGTTGGAGTTATTTGACGATAATACATTTTCTTTGCCGTCAAAAGTGGTATGACTACGATAGCTGGTTGCCCAAGCACCTGAGCGCTTGCCTTGTCTAGCGAAAGGATCGAGGTACCAAAGCCCAATGTGTTCACCGGATGTTTTGTCGGTAACTTCCCATACTTTTACGTCAGGATGAAATACTGGAACTGAGCCTTCTTTAACCGGCGTAAATTTAAAATTAAATAATTCACCGGCAACAAAAAACATCGCCTCGCGTAATTTATCTAACTGTAAATATTGTTTAACTTCGTCAGAGTCTAAATCATATTTTGCTTTACGCACCTTCTCGGCATAGTATCGGTAATCCCAAGGTTTGATGGTGATTTTATCGACTCCTGCAGCGGCCATCTCCTGATCGGCGATCGCTTGCATGTCCGCCACTTCTTCTTTTACCCGAGCAATTGCTGCAGGCCAAACGGCTTTCATTAATTTGAACGCGTTATCAGGATTTTTCGCCATGCGATCTTCCAGGCGCCACTCGGCATAATTTTCATAGCCTAGCAACTGCACACGCTCGTGACGCAATTTTAGAATTTTTGCGATAAGTGCGTTGTTATCGTACTCATCACCATTGTCGCCACGATTGTAATAGGTTTTCCATACTTGTTCGCGTAAAGCACGCTCATTTGAGTAGGTTAGAAAGGGATCCATTGACGAACGAGTGTTGGTGATTGCGTATTGTCCGCTTTTACCTCGCGTCTCAGCGGCTGCTGCGGCGGCTTTAACAAATGAGTCAGGTAGCCCTGACAACTGCTCTTTAGTTAAGTAAAGCACATAGTTTTCTTCATCATGCAGAACATTATTAGAAAATTGGGTATGCAATTTGGCTAGTTCTTGATTGATGTCTGCATAACGTTTTTGCGCTTCACCTTGTAAGGTGGCACCATTACGAGCGAAGCCGTTGTAAGTCAGTTCAACCAAGCGCTGTTGGTCAGCTCTAAGTTGCTTCATCTCTTCGCTGTTGTAAACCGCTTGTACGCGAGCGAATAATTTACTGTTTTGGCTGATTTTTGAGAAAAAGGCCGACAATTGTGGCGCCATTTCTTGTTGAATTTGACGGAACTCAGGGGACGACATATTTGAGCTCCAAATTCCCCAGTAGGTGAAAACGCGATTTAACGCCGAACCCGCGCGTTCCATCGCAACAATGGTGTTGTCAAAAGTCGGTGGCTCGGGATTATTGGCAATGGCTTCAATTTCAGCGAGCTGAAGCTGCATACCTTCCTCGAGCGCTGGCTTCAAATCGCTAAGCTGAGCTTGGTCAAACGCTGGGACGCCTTGAAACGGGCCTTGCCACTCTTGCAACAGCAAGTTTTGAGTCTCGGTGGCCGGTTTTGCTGGGGTAGCCGCGGCTGCTTGTGCTGTTTGCTCTGGCTTAGTCGCCGCTGGTTCTTGCCCATCCCCACAGCCAACCAATATGCTGGCCACTAAAGTTGCTAGTAATGTTTTGTTTGTTCTCATTATATTCTCCTGACTTATCATTCCCATTGACTGAGAAGTTGTACGCAGTGTAGCGATTTTCGCGTGTCAGTCACAGAGGCAAAATGTTAATCTTCATTACATAACGAGAAGAAATATCGAACCGAAAGAGTCTGTTAGCACTTATTCACCTTGGCGGTTTTGTTTCATGGCTAAATAATGCCGGTTGAAGCGCTCAAAAGTGCTTTGCAGGTGTTCCGCTGATTCAACTTGGCCCTGCTGCGCCAGTGCCAGCGCAACCGACTCTGCGGTGGACAGGTAATGTTGGTAAGCGGCCACGCGAGTGTGGTAATTGGATCCTTCAATGGGCGCCAACGCCAAAGCTGGGAAGTTCGCTAACCAACGGCTGGCGTTAAACATGCGGCGGCTTTGGCGCCAGGTGCCATCGAGAATGATTAAGGTTTGTCGGCGCTTAGATTGGCTCGCTTGAGGGGGCAGCTGGTGCAGGGTTTGGCGCTCAGGTTGTTCGTTGGGGTATAGAATAAAGTGGTCACGCTGCGGATCTTGTAAGCGCTGTAACAACGCAAGCGGTGGTTCGGTCCGTGACCATTGATAGCACTCAGTTTGCAAAGGAAAGCAGTCGGCAATGAGTTTTCCGGTATTAGTCGGTTTAAACAGCTCATCACGATGGAACAAGATGATAAAGTCGAGCTCACAATCCATCGGTTGCAGCGTAGCACAAATGCACCAATCGTAGCTCAATTGACACTTCTCACAGCGTTTAACCAAACGACCACGGCCGCCATAGTGGCGCGTCGCGCGTTGCTGTGCGGATTGTTTTAAAGCATAAAACGAAGCGGGCATTAATGGAGTCACTAACTAAAGTTATGACTAACCACTAAAGGAATGGGTTAGCCGTCTATATTGACCGTAAGTTTATACTGCTTGGATACTTCATCATAGCGGTAATGTTGGGTAAGCGGTGGGCCTGGGCGAAATTCATCGTCGTCTTTTGCCGGTAAGCTGGTGATGGAAAAGCGTAAGCTCGGGACAACGCTGTGCGTTTCACGGAGCACGCTGAAACTGGTTAGATAACTGCTGCCACCATACTGCTCATGATATTCGCTGATAACCAGGTTCAATGCCAGGTGCCATTGATTACCTTGTTTAACCGCGACATTCAGCCATTCGCGGACGCGTTCAGCCGATGATGGCTGAGAACGCCAAATAATCACGTTAGCGGCATGGCACAGGTCACTCGGTTGTGCTGGTTCAAACGACAGTGCGACTGGGTTGGACGTGGCGAAAGTGTCGGCCGAGAGGCTTATGATACTGTCAGAAACCATTTTTTGCTGTGCTTTGCCAAGCGGCTCAATGATTGATTGGCAATCGTTGGACATGGCGTTTACGGGCATGATCATTGAGCTGATCAGCAATGATAATAAGCGGAAAGTATTCGACATCTAAAACACCTTTTGATTCAGCTGC
>JABXHQ010000119.1 GCA_013373545.1 Gammaproteobacteria bacterium | reverse complement strand
TTTAACGATTTAGACATTCCTCAGGGTGCGAAAATTACCAGCGCGACCATTACTTTCTCAAGCTACAGCACCATTACTGGTAGCCCTACCTATGAAATTCTTGGTGAGAAAGTAGGGGATGCAGCCACTTTTACCGGTGATAAGTTATCTACGCGTTTGCTGGCTAACCCAACTACCAACAGTGTTAAGTGGGCGCCAGAACAGTGGACTGCTCCGAGCCCATTGTATGATGAAAATGGCGATATAGTTCCGCCGAACAGTTACACCACCGAGGATTTTACCGGTGTTGTGCAAGAGATTGTAAACCAAGGCGATTGGTGTGGTAGCAATAGCATGGCGTTTTATGTGCGTGCTGGCGATCCGCTACAAACTGCTTGGCGTGATGCGATTTCTTACGATGGCAATCCTCTTTATGCACCACGGATTCGGATTGAGTTCGATGCGGATCCCGATACCATTAAAGCCAACACTGAGGCGGTCACTAATGCAACTGCGGCGGGCAAACCCGTCGGCTGTTATATTAACCGGGCGAATCGCCAGATTTCGGATGGTAAATACGATATTGAATATCCGAGCACCGGTGGTTATTACGATGCCGGTACTATTCTTGATTTCAACTCAACCGGTAATGGTCGACGTAACCGCGGTATCGGTTTGCACTTTGATAATGTTTTAGTGCCACAAGGCGCTGAAATTGAAGAGGCTTATGTTGAAGTTATCGCCGACAATCCCGATAACGGGACCGCAGAAGCGGTTATTCAAGTGATTAATGCGGTTAGCGGCCCAGATACTGCCGCTGGTATTTTTAATGGTACCAAAATGGCAGGTGTTAACTGGAGCCTACCGAATTTTGAATCAAATATTACCTATCAAACACCTTCTTTGGTGAGTCAAATTTCGTCCTTAACGGGGAATGCAAGTTGGACGGCGGGTAACGGCATTTCAATGTACATTCAAACCAATTCAGGCAATCGTGATGTGGTCAGCTTTGAGCAATCGGCCGTACGTGCGCCACGCTTAGTGATTAAGTACAAAGGTTCTTACGATGGAACTGGCTACACCAAACGTGATGAAATGAAGCAGGTGGTGCAGGATTTCCAAGCCAGTGGTAACACTCCGATTAGTGATACCTTATTAGAAGCGGGCTTGTACTATCGTGGCGACCAAGTGTTGTACGGTAAAGTACGTGGTGAGCCAGCTAAATCCAATAACCGTATCAGTAACCCGAACAGTTTTGATGCCTCGGGTGCGGTGTATACGCCGCCCGGTTGTGACGGCAGCGATCCTAATGCGACCGCCTGTAAAAACGAGCGCATTGATAACAATCCTAATTATGTCTCGCCCATTGTCGATGGTTGTCAGAAAAACCACATTGTTCTGTTAACCGATGGTGCACCGACAAGCCATGATACGCGCACAGAAACCACTTACACCAGTTGGTCTGGTGGTTCTTGTAGCGGTAACCAAAGTGGTAAAGATTGCGCGATTAAAATTGCTGGTTTCTTGGCAAACAACGATCAAAGCAGCACGATTCCTGGGCAACAGATTGTTAAAACCCACGTAATTGGTTTCGATTACGACTCGGAATTTTTGGAAGACCTAGCGAATGCGGGCGGTGGTTTCTACTTTACCGCTAGCGATAAGCAAGGCTTACTCGATCGTCTTAATGAGATTGCTAACTCAATATTAAAGACTAATACCACCTTCGTATCAGCGGGTCTAACGGTCAACCAATACAACCGTTTAACGCATAATGATCAACTTTACTACTCATTGTTCCAACCCGGTGATACTAAAGCTTGGGTGGGTAATATGAAGCGTTATCGCTTAAACGACGGTTTAGTGGTCGATGTGAACGGCAACCCTGCAATCGATGTATTAAACGGTGAATTTACTGATGCTGCTCGCAGCTGGTGGTCCACCGTAACGGATGGCAATGAAGTGGGTATTGGTGGTGTTGCTGATATCCAGCAAATTGGCCGTACGCTGTATACGAATGTCACCAGTGACTCGACTACAGCCGCATCGAATCGTTTTGATTTGACCAACTTATTCATTACTAAAGACTTGCTGGGGGCTACCGATGATGCTGACGCATTAGCGATTAAGCGCTGGGCCCTAGGTTATGATTTAAGTGATGGCAGTTTATTAACGCCGCATAAAATTATTGGCGACCCTTTGCATTCGCGTCCTACGTTATTGTCGTACAATATTAATGGCAATGAGTACACCGCGGTATTTGTAGGTACTAATAATGGATACTTGCACGCGTTTAATGCCGACAATGGTAAAGAACTTTGGTCGTTTGTTCCGAAAGAGCTACTGAAGTTGTTAAAAACCAAGAAAGAAGACGCTCCTAACAGTGGCTTGTCTCATCCTTACGGAATGGACGGTGAAATCACCATTTATCTTGAAGATAAAAATGATAATAACGCCGCCGATTCAGGTGAAAAAGTTTACCTATACGTAGGACAACGTCGCGGCGGAAAATCTTACTTCGCGTTTGATATTTCGAATCCACTCGCGCCTAACTTATTGTTTAAAATTAATCCTGATGAAGATGCTAATTTCAAAGGACTCGGACAATCTTGGTCGAAACCCGTGATTGGTCGCATGAACATCGGCGGTAAAAAAGATCGTCTAGTGATGGTTTTTGGTGCAGGCTACGATGAGATCCAAGACACTTCTGATGTTGCGAATCAAGGTGTGTCCGTGGGTAACAATGTATACATTGCCGATGCCGTTACCGGTGACCATTTATGGGATATCAACTCGGCTGGCAGTATCGCTAATGGTGGTGCGCTGAGCACCATGAGTTCGGTACCTTCGAATGTGAAAGCGTTTGA
The DNA here is from genome assembly GCA_013373545.1 of Gammaproteobacteria bacterium. Lineage (GTDB taxonomy): Bacteria > Pseudomonadota > Gammaproteobacteria > Enterobacterales > Kangiellaceae > Pleionea. Next base: position 24,014 of record JABXHQ010000119.1, on the reverse strand, counting down.
CTTTGATGATGATGGTTTATTAGACCACTTCTATGTATCGGATAATGCTGGGCAAATTTTCCGCTTTGATGTCGATAATGAGGCTCAGAAAATCAGCGGCGGCCGTTTAGCGAAACTGCAAGATGGTGTTACCGCTACCGACAACCGACGCTTTTACACTTCTCCGGATGTCGCTTTAGTTCGCGATGCTGTGTCAGGTGAAACCTTTGTATCGGTTTCGATTGGCTCTGGATACCGTGCGCACCCATTAGATACTGGTGTGGTTGAGCATATGTATTCAATTCGCGACAAAGGGGTACTTTCGAAAGTCATTGAAAAAGATATTCGATTGACCGACCTAATGGAGCAAACGTTTGCCGATAGCGATGGTGATGGTACTTATGACACCACTGAAACGCTTGGGGATGTAACCGCTGATAAACATGGCTGGTACTACGACTTCCCAACCGAAGGTGAAAAAGTAATGGCAGACTCATTAACCTTTAATAATGCGCTGTTATTTACCACCTATACACCACCACCACCGGTGAACAATACGGGGTCTTGTGTACCGGCGGCTGGTAGCTCACGTATCTACGCACTATCGGTTACTGATGGCACGCCTTATGTTGATATCAACTATGACGGCACGATTGATGAAAATGATATCTTTATCGATTTGCCAGGGGCTGGTATCGCACCTGAACCTCAGGTTATTATCACTGAAGAGGGTGACGGTATTCGTGGTAACTTGTGTGTTGGTCGTACTTGTGACTTAGATGAGTTATTACCTTCACCACCCAAGCGTATGGTTCCAATTAAGTGGCGCCAAATACTGTAACTCGTCCATGACTAACAATGGGGTAAATAATGAAGAGTAACCATGGTTTTACATTAGTTGAGGTCTTGATAGTAGCGGCCATTATTGGCATTATCGCGGCATTCGCTATCCCTTCCTACACTAGCTACGTGGAACGCAGTAAGCGTGCTGATTGCATGGGCGCGCTGAGTAATGCCACGGGGGCAATGGAGAGGTTTAAGGCTGCTAATATGACTTACGTCGGGGCTGACTTAAACACGCCATTTGTGGAAGATGTGCCCTCTGATGGCGGCAACCCTTACTGTCAAATTTCGGTGGATAATTTATCTCAAACCACTTACACCTTAACGGCAACCATGGTGAATTCGATGGCGGGACAAGATGCCTTATCTATTGATCAAGCCGGAAATAAAACTTGGGGAGCTAAAGCTTGTTGGCCTGAGGGCGGAGCATCTTGCTAAGCACAACCTAAAAGTTACACCCTAGGCCGCTATATGCGGCCTTTTTTATGCCAATAGCCCCTCGTTAATTGGCAGCGGATCGGGTAGAATTGCGCCTGAAAATTTGGCCATGACAAGCAAGATGAAACTATCCGACTTTAATTTTGAACTTCCTGATGAATTGATCGCCCGCTTTCCGGCGGAGCAACGTGATGCCAGTCGTTTACTGCATTTAGACGCGAGTGGACAGGTGGCCGATCGCCAGTTTGCCGACTTAGTTGATTTAGTCGGCCCGAATGACTGCTTAATTTTTAACGATACCAAAGTCATCCCGGCGCGTTTGTATGGTCAGCGCGCCAGCGGCGGTAAAGTTGAGCTGCTTATTGAGCGAATAGAAGATGAATTCCGCTGTTTATCCATGGTTAAGTCTAGCAATCGCCTAGCGCCGGGTAGTGAAATTTTTATTGGTGATTACGTTTTACAGGTGATCGAGCGCGCCGGACAGTTTTATCGTTTCACCGTAAAAGGTGAAAGCACGCCGATGTTACAAATTTTAGAGCAACAAGGCCATATGCCACTGCCGCCGTACATCGATCGTGAAGACAGTGAGTTCGATGCCCAGCGCTACCAAACAATCTACGCCAAAAATGCCGGTGCTGTGGCGGCGCCGACTGCGGGGCTGCACTTTACCGATGATATTTTCAATCGCTTACAAGCCAAAGGCGTACAATGGGACTTTGTTACATTGCATGTTGGATCGGGCACTTTTGCGCCGGTTCGCGTCGAATCCATTACCGAGCATCAGATGCATTCCGAGTTTTACTCGGTGCCCAACTCGGTAGTAGAGCTTATTAAGCAAACCAAAGCGCGCGGAGGTCGTGTCGTGGCGGTGGGAACGACCAGTGTGCGCTGTCTTGAAAGCGCCGCGGCTGGCGGTGACTTGCAAGCGAGTGCTGGCGAGACCGATATATTCATTTACCCTGGCTATCAATTTGAAGTGATTGATGCTTTGGTTACTAATTTTCATTTACCGGAATCGACCCTGATTATGTTAGTCAGTGCGCTGGCGACTCAGGCTTCTATTTTGCAAGCCTATCAACACGCAGTTGCCGCTGAATATCGTTTCTTTAGCTATGGCGATGCCATGTTTATTGAGCAAGCGATTGCGGAAGAGGGTAGTACACATGGAATTTAAATTATCGGCCACCGACGGCAAAGCACGGCGCGGTACGTTAACTTTTCCTCGCGGTGAGGTCCAAACGCCGGCCTTTATGCCGGTAGGCACCTATGGGACAGTTAAAGCAATGTCGGCGGATGAAGTTAAATCTATCGGCGCTGAAATTGTGTTGGGGAATACTTTTCATTTAATGTTACGTCCCGGCACCGAAGTCATTCAAGCGCATGGTGATTTGCACGATTTTATGCATTGGCAAGGACCGATATTAACTGACTCCGGCGGATTCCAAGTGTTTAGCTTGGGTGAGTTACGCAAGATTACCGAACGCGGAGTAGAGTTTCGCTCACCGATAAATGGCTCCAAAGTGTTTCTGGGACCGGAAGAGTCGATGCAAGTTCAGCGTGAGCTCGGTTCAGATATTGTAATGATATTCGATGAGTGCACGCCTTATCCGGCAACTTGGCAGCAAGCTAAAGATTCCATGGAATTATCATTGCGTTGGGCGGCACGCTCGAAAGCAGCCCATGAAGGAAACCCAAATGCATTATTTGGCATTGTCCAAGGTGGTATGTATAACGACTTACGCGAAATATCGGCTAAGGGCTTACTCGACATTGGTTTTGATGGATATGCACTGGGCGGTTTATCAGTCGGTGAAACCAAGCAAGAAATGAAGCAAGTTTTGGATTTTACCGTTCCGTTATTGCCTGCTGAGCGGCCGCGCTACTTAATGGGAGTCGGCAAACCGGAAGATATAGTTGAAGCGGTACGCCGCGGCATTGATATGTTTGACTGCGTTATGCCGACGCGAAATGCACGAAATGGACACTTATTTACTGCCGACGGAGTTGTAAGATTGCGCAACAGCCCCCATAAGAAGGATACAGGCCCGATTGAGGAGGGGTGTGATTGTTATACCTGTCAAAATTACAGTCGTGCTTACTTACATCATTTGGATAAGTGCAAAGAGATTCTCGGCGCTCGGTTAACCACCATTCATAATTTACGTTACTACCAACGTTTAATGGCGAGTTTGCGAGAGGCGATTGAAAACGGTACATTAGCCGCCTTTGTAGAAGATTTTTACCAGCGCCGTGGTTTGGAAGTTCCAGCGATTGGCGAATAATTAAACAAAAATAGATTAAGGGGATACCATGTTATTAACTGCAAGTGCTGCACAAGCCGGTGGAAGTCCAGTTAGCTTCTGGATCATGATGGGTTTGTTCGTAGTAATTTTTTACTTTCTTATTATTCGTCCGCAATCCAAGCGTCAAAAAGAACATAAGAAAATGATTGAAGCGATCGACAAGGGTGATGAAGTGGTAACGGCCGGTGGTATTTTAGGCAAGGTTATTAAAGTGACCGAAGGTTACATTGTGATTGCTATCGCCGACGACGTTAACATTAGTGTTCAAAAACACGCAGTGACGGCTTCGCTTCCAAAAGGCACTCTCAAGTCGATTAAAGAATAATTAAGGGTTCGAATTATGTTGGGTCAACCACGACAAGCAGCCATTAATACTTTCCCATCGTGGAAGTATATTATGGTTGTGTTTTTTGTTTTCTTAGGTGTATTACTATCATTACCAAACTTATTTGGTGAAGATTACGCGGTGCAAATTTCCGATAAAAACGGCGCACCGATCACTGAAGAAGTGGTGCAAGAAATTGCACAAAAAATTACCGCAGCTGGCATTGACGTTAAGCTCGTAGAAGCGGACGATGGTCGTGGTTTGATTCGCGTTCATAGTCAAGACGATCAAGCCGAAGCAAAACGAATTGCCTTTCAATTTGTTGAAAAACAAAATGAAAGTAAAGGCAAAAACACATTAGTTGTTGCGTCAAACCTAGCGCCTGCAACGCCTGAGTGGATGGATAATTTCGGCTTATCGCCAATGAAGTTGGGTCTCGATTTGCGCGGTGGTGTTTATTTCTTGTTAGAAGTCGACACCGATGGTTTGTTTAAGCGTGAGTTCGAAGGATTAGTGTCGACGGTTAAGGGCGAGTTATACGACGAAGACATTATTTACGACGACGTTTCAATGAGCGGCGAGTCGGTTGTTGCTAAGTTTTCTTCGAGTGAACGCCAAAGTGCCGCTTATGAAAAACTGAGCCCTCAGTTACAAGATTTTACTATTTCTGATCGTGAAGTAGATGGTGTTTACCAATTAGTATTCACCATGTCAGATCAAAAAGTTCGTGACGTGCGCGATTTTGCGGTTAAGAAAAACATCACGACTTTAAGTAATCGTATTAATGCAATTGGTGTCGCTGAGCCATTAATTCAACGCCAAGGCGCGAACCGAATTATTGTTCAATTGCCGGGTATTCAAGATACAGCAAGTGCTCGAAGTATTATTGGTGATACGCGAACCTTAGAGTTTCGTATGGTGAACACTAAGGCCGATTTGTCGCAAGCGGTTAATGGCCGAGTGCCGTATGACTCAGAGCTGCTATATGAGTCTGATGGTCGTCCGGTTTTGGTGTATAAAGACGTTATGCTGGATGGTGAGCATGTCACGGGAGCTAGCACTAGCCCTGATGAGCGCGGTTTGCCGCAAATTAATATTCAGTTGGATGGCACCGGTGGTTCCATTATGACCAGTGAAACAAGCCAGCGTGTCGGCCAACAAATGGCAATTATTTTAACTGAAGTGTCGCCGATCTTTGAAAAAGATGAGTACGGAAACTTTGTAAAAAATGCCCAAGGTGAGTTAGTCAAAGTGGGTGAGGATATTAACAAAGAAGCGGTGAGTGTTGCGCGGATCCAATCAACCTTATCGCGTAACTTCCGAATCACCGGTTCGTTCACGCAAACCTACGCAAGTAACCTCGCGTTAACGCTTAAGTCAGGTTCGTTAAAAGCACCTATTTATATTATCGAAGACAGCACCGTTGGACCGAGTTTAGGGAAAGAGAATATTGAAAAAGGGATGCAATCAATTGTGATTGGTTTTGTCCTTGTGTTGCTCTTTATGTTAATTCGCTACAAAGTATTTGGCTTAATCGCGAATCTAGCGTTGGTCTGTAACCTAGTCTTGATTGTTGGCTTGATGAGTAAAATCGGCGCCGTATTAACCTTGCCGGGTATGGCCGGTATTGTTTTAACCGTTGGTATGGCGGTTGACGCAAACGTACTGATTTTCGAGCGTATTCGCGAAGAATTGGCTGAAGGTAGTGCGCCAGCACAAGCGATTGATCGTGGCTATCAAGCGGCGTTCTCTACCATTGCGGATGCAAACGTAACCACTGCGATTGCGGCCTTGTTATTGTTTATTATTGGTACAGGTCCAATCAAAGGCTTCGCAATTACCTTACTGTTCGGAATATTGACTTCGATGTTCACGGCAATTGTTGGTAGCCGCGCAATGGTTAATGCTATTTACGGTGGTAAAGCCGTGAAGAAGATAGCGATTTAAGGAGAGCGATATGAAATTTGAAATTCCATTTTTAAAGTTTAAAAATATCGCCGTGGTGTTTTCTGCGTTATTACTTTTAGGTTCGGTGGCATCTTTCTTCACTAAGGGGTTAAACCTTGGTTTAGATTTTTCCGGCGGCACCATGATTCAAGTTAAGTATGACTCACCTGTTGAGATTGAAAACGTTCGCACAGCATTAGAAAAAGCAAACATTAACAATGCGGTCATTCAATTTTTTGGTAGTAGCAGTGAAATCACCATTCGCCTACCCAATAACATTGAGATTGACAATAAAGATCTCGATAACATTGTTATGAGTGCTTTACTTGAAACTCGCGATGACGCCGTTAAAGTGCGTCGTGCATTTCTTGATTCAACATTGGGTGAGGAACTGCAAGAAGAAGGTTTGACCGCTTTGGTCGTGGCACTGTTTTGTATTATGGTTTATGTTGCCATTCGCTTCGAGTGGAAATTTGCCGTTGGCTCAGTAGCCGCGCTTGCCCATGACGTTATTATTGTGGCGGGTTTCTTCTCATTTACCCAAATTGAATTCGATTTAACGGTATTAGCGGCAATCTTAGCGGTTATTGGTTACTCGCTGAATGATACCATTGTTGTGTATGATCGTATTCGGGAAAACTTTTTACGCTTGCGTAATGGAACGCCGATTGAAATCATGGATCGCTCACTTAACCAAACATTAACGCGTACGTTAATTACCTCTTTTACAACCTTATTGGTGTTAATTGCGTTGTTTATCTTTGGTGGTGAATTGATTCACGCGTTCTCGATTGCTTTATTGGCGGGTGTACTGATTGGTACTTACTCATCTATCTACGTGGCCAGTGCTGCGGCACTTGCATTAGGTGTTACTAAAGAAGACTTGATGCCGCCAGAAGTTGATAAAGAAGGCGCTGATCAAGAAGCTTTGATGTAAAAAGTAAAAGAGTGAAAAAAGCGCCGTAAGGCGCTTTTTTTTGCTTAAAATGAAATGCGTTTAAGGCCCGATTTAACCATGATTTTGGTGGCAATTTCTTCGATAGATTTACTGGTTGTAGTGATGTAAGGAATACGCTCCTTACGCATCAACGATTCAACCTCTCGGATCTCTAACTGACACTGCTTTAGCGAGGCATATTGGCTATTTGCACGGCGCTCGGTGCGAATTTCGTGCAGCCGCTGCGCATTGATGGTTAAGCCGAATAATTTATGTTTATATTTTTTTAGCATTGGCGGCAGTTTTAGATCTTCCATATCCTCATCGGTAAAGGGGTAATTCGCGACATGAATACCAAACTGCATTGCCATATACAGCGAAGTAGGGGTTTTGCCGCAGCGAGATACGCCAACTAAGATCAGTTCAGCGCGATCGTAGTAGCGAGTGGTCGCGCCATCATCGTTGTTTAGGGCAAAGTTAATCGCGTCGATTCGTGAATCATATTCGCCTTTTTCATCATAAGAGTGGGTTTTACCCACGCGAAATCCGGACTTCAAACCCAGCGCATTCTCGAGCGGTCCAATAAAGGTGTGGAAAAAGTCCAACACCAGTCCTTTGCTCTCCATTATGACTTTACGGATTTCCGGCGTTACAATGGTATCAAATACAATCGGTTGAGTGCCTTTGGCATAGGCTTCGTCAATTTTTTCCTTGGCTTGCAAAGCTTTCTTTTCATTGTCGATAAAGGGCAGGGAGATCTTCTCAAACTCCGCTTCTTCAAACTGACTCAACAAAGATTGCCCTAACATTTCTGCGGTTATTCCGGTCCGATCTGAAATAAAAAACACCGTACGTTTCATATTTTATGTCCATCAAGTACAATATAACTACACAAGGTAGCGCCAGATTCTTTGAATATAACAACTTCTGGCTCATGGAAACAACTCGGGAGAGAAACAGTGCAAGACTTTGTCCTCTGGTATGACGGCTTAGGCATGGATGATGTAGAGATTGTAGGCGGTAAAAATGCCTCTCTAGGTGAGATGATCAGTAACTTAGCCAATGTTGGGGTGAGTGTCCCAAATGGCTTCGCTACCACCGCGTCAGCATTTCGAACATTTCTTAGCCAAAGTGGTTTAGACGATAAGATCCACCAAGAGTTAGAAACACTGGACGTCGATGATGTGGACAAGTTAGCTGAAACTGGCGCAAAGATCCGCCAATGGATTATCGATACACCCTTTATGCCAGAGTTAGAAGAGGCCATTGAACAAGCGTATTTTAAGCTCAAAGGCGCGGCTTCTGACGAGTTTGCCGTAGCGGTACGCTCATCGGCAACTGCGGAAGACTTACCCGATGCTTCATTTGCCGGCCAGCAAGAGACATTTTTGAATGTGCGGGGCTTCGACAACGTGAAACTCGCATTAAAAGAAGTTTATGCATCGCTATTTAATGATCGAGCGATTGCTTATCGTGTCCACCAAGGCTTTGACCACAAATTGGTCGCTTTGTCAGCTGGTGTGCAAAAAATGATTCGCAGTGACATCGCCGCTAGTGGCGTAATGTTCACCATGGATACAGAGTCTGGTTTTAACGACGTGGTGTTTATTACTGGGGCTTATGGTCTTGGTGAAACCGTTGTTCAGGGCGCGGTTAATCCAGATGAGTTTTATGTTCATAAGCCCACATTGCAAGCGAATAAACCAGCCGTTGTGCGCCGAAATCTCGGTGGAAAAGCGATTAAAATGATTTACGGCGAGTCGCAAGAGCATGGTAAATCGGTTGAAACCGTGAGTGTGCCAATGGCACAGCGCCAAGCATTTTGTATTACCGATGCCGAAATTGAAGAATTAGCGCGCCAAGCGTTGATTATTGAGAAACATTACGGTCGCCCGATGGACATTGAATGGGCTAAAGATGGTGCCGATGGTCAGTTATATATTGTTCAAGCCCGCCCCGAAACCGTTAAAAGCCGTGATAACAAAAATATTATCGAGCGCTACATCCTAAAAGGTAGCGGTGAAATATTAACCACTGGCCGAGCGATAGGACAGCGGATTGGTAAAGGCCCTGCGGCGGTCATTAGTGATATTTCACAAATGTCGAGTGTTAAGCCCGGTGATGTTTTGGTAACGGATATGACGGATCCCGATTGGGAGCCGATTATGAAGCGCGCTTCAGCGATTGTCACCAACCGCGGTGGACGGACTTGCCATGCGGCGATTATTGCCCGTGAATTAGGCATTCCGGCGGTCGTTGGTTGTGGTGATGCAACCGATCATATTCAAGCCGGACAAGAAGTCACGGTTTCCTGTGCTGAAGGCGACACGGGTAACATTTATCAAGGCTTACTGGATTTTGATATCACTCAAAATGAAGTCGATAACATGCCCGATCTAGCATTTAAGATAATGATGAACGTGGGCAACCCCGATCGCGCTTTTGATTTTGCGCGTCTACCTCATGCCGGAATTGGTCTTGCGCGTCTAGAATTTATCATTAACCGAATGATCGGTGTTCACCCGAAAGCGCTGCTAGAGTTTGACGATCTTGAAGACGATGATTTGAAAGAGCAAATTCAAGACCATATGGCGGGTTATGCGTCGCCACGTGAGTTTTATGTCACCAAATTGGTTGAAGGAATAGCAACCTTAGCCTGTTCATTTGCACCAGAAAAAGTCATTGTTCGGATGTCAGACTTTAAGTCTAACGAATACGCTAATTTAGTCGGCGGGCACTTATACGAGCCTGAAGAAGAAAATCCGATGTTAGGATTCCGTGGCGCTTCACGTTATATTTCTGAAGAGTTCCGTGAGTGCTTTAAGATGGAATGTGATGCGATTAAGCGAGTTCGCAATGATATGGGACTTACCAATGTCGAAATTATGATTCCATTTGTACGCACCACGGGCGAAGCTGAAAAAGTAATTGAGTTGTTGGCTGAAAATGGCCTTAAGCGCGGTGAGAATGGACTTCGCGTTATTATGATGTGTGAACTACCATCGAATGCTCTTCTGGCTGATGAATTCCTACAACATTTTGATGGTTTTTCAATCGGCTCAAATGATTTAACTCAATTAACGCTAGGGCTCGATCGTGATTCCGGCATCATTTCTCACTTGTTTGATGAGCGCAATGAAGCCGTTAAGGTGCTTCTTTCACAAGCGATTGCAGCCTGTAATAAAGCTGGCAAGTACATCGGTATTTGTGGTCAAGGGCCAAGCGATCATCCAGACCTAGCGCAATGGTTAATTGAACAAGGTATTGATAGTGTGTCGCTCAATCCAGATACGGTGATTGAGACGTGGCTATACCTAGCTGAAAAGCACTAAGCTCGATAATAACCCCGCAACTCGCGGGGTTTTTTTTGCCTTCTCTAAAGGCTCATCGAATATCTGCTATCGTGCACTGCAAAGTGTTTGTTACCCAGAGATATGCTACATTTCCATCATGTTGATCTAGGTATGATGAATCCAATGACACAAGCATCTAATAATGCTCAATTTTCTTCACCACAACAAAGGTTTTGCCATTGGGTTGAAACCACTCCGGATAGAGTATTTTTACGCCAGCCAAAAGGTGATCAATGGGAAGAGTGGACGTTTGCTGATACCTGGCAACGTGCGGCTTGTTTAGCCCAGCATTTGCAACGACTACCGCCGCGAAGTCATGTTGCTATCTATTCGCTTAATTGTGCTGAGTGGTTTGTGATTGATCTCGCGATACTTTTGGCTGGCCATATTTCGGTTCCGATTTATCCCACCGCTGGTCGCTCAACCATTGATTTTATTCTGCAGCATGGTGATATTAAATTAGCGTTTGTTGGCAAGTTGTTTGATTGGGAAGATAAAAAGTCTTCATTTGTGTCTTACGAAACGCTGTCGTTTTTTGATCAAAAGCCATTTGTAAAAAATTGGACTGATGAGGTGAAAAAGCTAACACCGATCACAGAAGTATTTGATGCGCGTCCTGACGATCTAGCCACCATTGTTTACACCAGTGGAACCACCGGAAATCCAAAAGGTGTTATGTTGTCTTATCGTGCTATTAGTTCCGCTCTGTTGACCGTTGATGAGGTTTTCAAGATTGAGCAGTCCGATCGATTTTTCTCATATTTACCTTTGGCGCATGTAGCCGAACGAATGGTGGTAGAAATGGCATCGATTTATTTTGGTGCGCAGGTAAGTTTTGTCGAGTCATTAGATAAATTTTCAGATAACTTGAAAGCCGTTAAACCGACTATCTTTTTTGGTGTGCCGCGGATTTGGATGAAAATAAAACAAGGTGTCGAAGGTCGACTGGGTGGAGCAAAAGTTTGCCGCTGGTTATTTTCGTTACCCTTAGTAGGTCCTTGGTTAAGAAATAAAATTGCCAAAAATTTGGGGCTAACTGAGGTGCGTTTAGCGCTCTCGGCAGCGGCGGCTTTGCCACGAGCGGTAATTGATTGGTTTGATAATTTGTCCTTGGAAATTTGTGAGGCCTACGGAATGAGTGAAACGGCGGGTTTCTCACATATCAATCTTCCTGGCAAGCGCCGCTCGGGTACGGTAGGACAACCGTTTCCGCGCGCAGAATGTATGCTGGCTCCTAATGGTGAAATATTATTACGTAACGGCAGCTTGATGGATGGCTACTATAAACTGCAAGAGCTCAGCGATGCCTGTATTCAAGATGGTTGGTTTCGCACTGGTGATCTCGGTGAAATTGATCAACAACAATATTTAACGATAACTGGACGGGTAAAAGAACTGTTTAAAACAGCAAAAGGCAAATATATTTCCCCAGTACCCATCGAAAGTCGACTATCACCTCACCTTGATGTCGATCATCTCTGCATCACGGGTGCTAATTTACCTCATCCCATCGCTATTGCGAGTTGTTTTTCTAACTGGGATAACCGCTCTAAGATCGAAGCACAAGTTAAGCAAGTGCTTAATCAGGCCAATCAGCAGCTAGAAAAGCATGAAAGAATTAATTTGGTGATTATGGTTAATGAAGATTGGACGACGGATAATGGTTTAATGACACCAACGCTAAAGATCCGCCGTCAAGCAATTGAGAAGCGTTATGCGCAATTGATTGAACAACACCCAAGTTCGAAAACCATAAAAGTTATTTGGAGTGAAGGGCCGTTCGAGTAATCTTGTTCCAAGCTTGTGCGCCGCACTCGATGTTATAAGATATTGTTTATGAAGTATTGTTAATGAAATATGGGTTATGAATATCGTCAGTATACTCGCTGCAGTGGCTGCGATTGTGTTAATGGCATCAGTACCAACACTGATTAAAACCAATAGTGCAAATGAAATAGAAATTGCCGCTGCACGATTATTGATTGCCTCACTTGGCCTGACGGTATATTTGAGTGTACGGCGCTATTCGTGGCGTGAATTATTGCCGCATATAAAACCTTTAGCGATTTTGGGTGCGGTATTTGCGCTGCACTGGTACTTGTATTTTAAAAGTATAAAATTAGCGACAGCTTCGATCGCAGCGATTGCGGTTTCAACTTATGGCATTCATGTGACGCTATTAAGTGCCGTGTTCTTAAAGCAATCGATTACTCGCTTTGATGCTTTAGTTACTTTGATCGGTTTTATCGGGATCTACTTCGTGGTTCCTGATCTCGACTGGCAATCCGATTATTTTATCGGTGCGATTATTGGTGTTTTAAGCGGGTTTTTGTATGCGGTATTGCCAATATTGCACCAACGATTTAGTCAAATAGATACATTAGTGCGAGCATGGGGACAATTTACCTTTGCGTTTATTGCATTTTTACCGTTTGTGTTTTTTCAGCCTTGGCAGCTTAATCAACAGGATATCCTTGGTTTATTGTTTCTTGGGGTGGCCGCGACGCTACTGGCACATACTTTTTGGATTAAGGCCACGACTGAATTGCCGGGTGTTGTGTCAGGGATCATTTATTATCTATACATTCCCTTGGCGGTATCCATTAGTGTTGTTTTTCTTAAAGATGACTTGAGCTTCACCATGATTATCGGTGCCGTGGTCATTATTATGGCGAACGTACTGCTTGTGCTGCAAAAGTGGCGCGTGAATCGTCAACACAAAATTATCAGTAACGCCAATGCTAAATGAGGGTAGTTATGAATATTAGTCAGACCATTAAAATGCTTGCCGCAGTGTCCACGATGCTGTTAACGCATGCGCTAAACGCAACCAATCAAAGTATACAATATACCGATCAAAAGGCACTCCATGATATTGCAGCTGCTGTATCCGCGCAAAATATTAAACGTGATATTACCAAGTTAGTCAGTTTTGGCACCCGTCACACCTTATCGGATACGCATTCAAAAGAGCGCGGAATTGGCGCAGCGCGGCGCTGGATATTCAGTGAGTTTGAAAAAATTTCAAAGCAGTGTGGTGGTTGTTTAGAAGTTCAGTATATTAAAGCTACGGTTTCAGGAGAACCTCGCATTCCACAACCCACGGAAGTTGTCAGTGTGATTGCGATTCAACGAGGTAGCATTGATCCGGATCGCTTTGTGGTCATGTCAGGTGATATTGACTCGCGTGTTACCGATCCTCTCAATGCGACCTCTGACTCGCCAGGAGCCAATGACAATGCATCGGGTGTTGCCGGAACCTTAGAAGCAGCGCGCGTATTGAGTCGTTATAAGTTTAAAGGTTCGATAATTTATGCGGCGTTAGCCGGCGAAGAGCAGGGTTTATTTGGAGGTAAAATTCTTGCTGAGCACGCGGTGAAGAACAACTGGCGAATTAAAGGCGTACTCAACAATGATATGATTGGCAATATTGAAGGGATCAATGGTGTTATCAACAACACAACCGCGCGCATTTTTTCAGAAGGTACGCGAGCTGTTGAAACTGAAGAAGAAGCTCGTTTAAGACGTTTTACTGGCGGAGAAGTAGATTCGCCGAGCCGCAACTTAGCACGCTACATTGATACCATAGCCGATCGGTACATTCCCAATTTAGACACCATGCTAGTTTACCGCTTAGATCGGTATCGGCGTGGAGGACATCACCGACCCTTTAATGCCGTTGGCTTTCCGGGCGTTCGAATTATGGAAACTAATGAGCATTATGATCGACAACACCAAGATTTACGCGAAGAAAAGGGTATTGTCTACGGTGATACGTTAGATGGCGTTAACTTCCCTTATGCCGCAAAGTTAACGGCGCTGAATGCGGTATCGTTAGCGAGTATGGCTTGGGCGCCTGCGCCGCCGGCACAAGTTGAAATATCAGGGGCAGTGATGCCTTCGACAACACTAAAGTGGGCTAAGGCAAAACCGCGCGAATCGTCGTTAATAGCGGGATATAAAATTTACTGGCGCTATACCGACCAACCACAATGGCAGTTCTCTCGGTTCGTTGGTAAAGTTAACGAATTTACGTTGCAAAACGTCGTGATTGATAACTATTTCTTCGGCGTGGCAGCTGTAAGTAAAGATGGTTATGAAAGTCCAGTTGTTTTTCCTGGCCCGAATGGATCGTTTGGCAATAACTAGTGTTTGTTAGAATAAAAAAGGCCTGAATCATTCAGGCCTTTTACGTTTCTTGATTAACAATCGCGATCTTCGGTTTCTAGTTCGTCCTTAATATCTTCACACTTATCTTCAATGGCATTGCCAACATCGCGTGCAGCATCTTTAGCATTTTCGCCAGCTTCCTTCGCTTTGTCGCTAATGGTATCGGCTGCGTCTTCCATTTGCTCTTTTAATGTTGGATCTTCTTCTTCACAACCCATTAAAGTAATTGAAAGTAATAATGCTGCAATAAAAGTTAAGTATTTCATAGTGTGCTCCTTTACATGGTTAAACTAAATTAAAAATTAATGGCCAAAATAGGACTAAATGTTTTGCTGAGTACGACGGCGTACCAATGTCACGACCCACAAAATCAGGAAGATAAAAAACATAACTTTTGCCATTAAGGTTGCCGCACCACTGATATTGGTAAAACCGAGTACGCCAGCAATAATTGCAATGATCAATAATAGAATTGATGTGTTTAACATATAGCCTCCATTTTGATTTCACAGAGACAGTTGCGATTTGCATGCCAACTTATTTAGTGAGTACTGGGTCACAAAAAGCAGCCTATTGCGTGTTTTAGAAAGAATTTGCTGGTTTATTTAAACCAACCGGTTGTTTGTAACCACCATCTAACTTTTAAAATTATTATTGTGTTTTTGGATATCTCCTTCGCGGTATATGATATTTTGAAATGATGAACGAATTCCCGATTTCAAAAAAATCTTGTTGAAAGCAGAATATTAACTGCCTAATTTGAGGTTGACATCAACGCTGTTCGGAGTAGACGTAATGTTAACTTTTAAGTCAGACAAAATAGAAGAACTCGGTTCGCTTTTAACCACCCACCCAATTTACAATTCTATTGATACTTTGGAAGACGCTAAAGTATTTATGGAGCATCATGTTTTTGCGGTATGGGACTTTATGTCTCTGTTAAAAGCACTGCAAATAAAAATGACGAACGTTACATTGCCTTGGGTACCTCAAGGTGATCCGGCGGTTCGATTAATGATTAATGAAATTGTGTTAGGCGAAGAATCTGATGAAGTAGTCGGAGGTTTGTCACACTTTGAGTGGTACCTGCAAGCAATGAAAGAAGTAGGGGCCGACACTTCCACTATCGATCACCTTATAGAGACAGTGCGGGCGGGTGGTGATTACCATGCGGTAATTGATGAGCTTCCTTTCTCAATACAACAGTTTGTTTCTACGACTTTAGAAATTGTCGAAAAGGGTGAGCTTCATGAGATCGCTGCCGCTTTTACCATTGGTCGAGAAAACTTGATTCCGTCTATGTTTATCGAGTTTGTTCGTAACCTGAAAGAGGAAGCGCCTGAGCAAACTAAAACCTTAATTCATTACTTTGAACGCCATATCGAAGTTGATGGTGATGAACATGGTCCACTGGCGCTTAGTATGTTGACGCGATTATGCGATAACAGTCGTCAGCGCTACGACGAATGTATAAAAGTTTCTGAGCGGGTTTTAGAAAGTCGCCACTTATTGTGGGACGGTGCATTCTCAGATCTGTTAGAGCTAAAAGGTAATGTCGCTAGCGATATCGCTTCGATCGCTTAGTTGTAATAGAAATTTTTAAAATCAAACGGGATAGACAAGCTTACGGATGAGCTAATCTTTTATTGACGTTTAAAGCTATTCCTATTGCGGCCAATTAAAAAATCGAATAGCTCGGGCTCACGTTTTAAGTAAACAAATTGAGCCTCTGCGTCATGCCAACTAACTTCGCTGAGAGCATTAACTAATTCACCGGCAAAACGTGCCGGTGAATCATTGTCAAGTTGAACTCGAACCAAGCAAATAGTGGTTTTGCAATGTACTTTCTTGAGCTGATAATGATGAAATCGACTATCCATCAATAACCCAAATAAATTCGATTCTTGCTTGGGTGACCAGTGTAAGTCGACCGGTTGTTTTAAAAATTTCGCATAGAGTCGATGCATACCGTTGTTAGCGTTTGGCTTTTGCTTGACTATTTGCAGTGAAGATGCTGACAAGTCAGTGGGTTGATTGAGTAGTGAAAGCTCAAGTTTGAGCTGTTCAATTTGACTGATAGTGGCATCGAGCTGTTGCCGAATCGCTTGAAAGCGAAAGGAAGATTCGGTAAAAAATACGAAATAGAGATTGCAAAGAAAGGAAATCACTAATCCGCTGGCAAGCACTCGAGACATTGTTTCATGATCCTCGGTAAAGTTAACCAATTCCCTTTAACGGTAATTGGTGACAGCCGCTAAGGCAATTTTTTTTGTTTAAAATATGCACGGCGTGAGACCCAGTAGGACTAATTTTTCTGATTATTGCAAATTTGTGAATAGCGCTGAGCCGATCGCGCATAGGTTTATATTCCCCTTGCATTTGATATTAATAAAAGAGATTATTTCGCCTGCGCAGGAATCTCGTTTTTTATTAAGGAAAATATCGATGCATATTATTATTAGCGCTATTGCGGCCTTAGCAGGTTTATTTTGGGCACTTAACCGGCTGTCCGAAGCTGGATTTAATCTAAATAGTCTTAACCCTTTTTTATGGGCGCGGCGGCGGCGCTGGGAGAAGCAGTATGGCACCAAGCCGATACATGGCTTAACCGAACCAGTTGAAGTGGTCGCTGTTTTAGCCTGTGGTATTGCCTCTTTTGAATCGGGAATCACTACAGATGCAAAACAACGGCTGCAACAATTATTCGCTGCTGAATTTCAATTAAGCGAAGCGCAGTCGGAAGCTCTCTATTCAGCCTCAATGCACCTGCTAAAAGACACTGATAATCTAGCCGGTGAAGTTCGCTTGATTTTAAAGCCGACATTAGCCAGCTTTTCAGCGCAGCAGCATTTACGAATGATGGAATTATTGCAGCAGGTTGCTGCGCTTGAGTCTCCAGCTTCAAAGGCGCAGCAAGAAGTGATTGAGCAGGTTAAAGCGCAGTTTCAGCGTCGTGCCAATACGGGCAATTGGCCGTCTTAATCCAACCGCCGTTCATTTGATAAGGTTTATTCGACAAATGCTCGCTCGATAACAAAGTCACCTTGAACGCCAATTTTGGGGCTGATTGAAAAGCCGTTTTGCTCGAGTAAAATAGCAATATCGCGTAGCATGTCAGGGTTGCCACAAATCATTGCGCGATCCATGGCAGGATCTAACGGCGGTATCCCAAGTAGCTCACACAAAGTTCCTTGCTCAATGTGCTGTGTTAGACGACCTTGATGGTGAAACGGCTCTCGGGTCACCGTTGGAAAGTAACGTAATTGACGTTCTATCATTTCGCCAATAAATGGGTGCTCTTTTAGTTCATACTCGATGAACTCTTTATACGCTAGCTCACTTTTATGGCGCACGCCATGACACAAAATCACCTGTTCAAACTTGTCAAAAGTCTCTGGATCTTGAATGATACTGAGAAAGGGGGCTAAGCCAGTGCCGGTCGCGAATAAGAACAAGCGTTTGCCTGGTTTTAAATCATCAATCACCAAAGTTCCGGTGGGTTTCTTGCTGACGATTATTTCACTACCTTTTTGCAAATGCTGTAATTGTGACGTCAGTGCGCCATCGGGAACTTTTATGCTGAAAAACTCGAGATGCTCTTCGTAATTTGGGCTAGCAATGCTATAGGCGCGAACTAAGGGTTTGTCTGCTTGCTGTAGTCCGATCATGACAAATTCGCCGTTACGAAAGCGCAGTGATTGATGGCGGGTCGTTTTAAAACTGAATAGCTTGTCATTCCAATGGTGCACATCTAACACTGTTTCAACATTAATATTTTTCATCTAACTCTAAGACCTTGTCATAGGAATACCGACGTTAAGAACGCCATTATACCGAAGTTGGTTAAGCTCGTAAATAAGAATCGTTATCATTTGCTCTTTGGCTCACTGAAATACAAAGTGAGCGGCAACAACAAAAAGTCGACTAATAGGGCGACCAGTAAAGTAATGCATAAGAGGGCGCCTGTGGCCGCTGTCGGGTTAAGCGGCGAAGCGATTAAAGTCGCAAAGCCGCAGACTAATATTACCGTGGTGGTAATCAATGCTCGGCCTACCACGTTAAAGGAATACTCCAGCGACTTTTCAGTCGTGAGACCCAGCTGCCGTTTAGCGTAGGCGTATTTACTTAAAAAGTGTACCGTATCATCCACTACGATCCCTAAACTCATACAGATCACTACCGACAGTGCCAAATCGATATAACCAAAACTAAACCCCCATATGCCATAGGCAATGGCGCCGGGTAATAGATTCGGTAGTAAGCTAATTAGACCGTATTTGAGCGAACGTAAAACGAGCGCTATCAAGCCACAAATTACTAACAGGGCTGATAAACTTCCGATAAGCATTTGGTTGATGTTGCGATGGGCGATATGCGCAAAAATATTATCCATTCCCGATAAACTTAATTGATATTCGGGCTGTGACCGATAGCTGCTAAAAAATTTAAGTATATCTTGTTCAAATGTGAGTAATTCTTGTGAGTCCATGGGCTGCAGTAGAATCGAAATTCGGCTGGCACTACGCTGATGATTAATAAGACTATTCAGTCCTAATCCTTCAGGCAGGGATAACTCATACAATAGTAAATACTGCGCTGCCAAGGGTTGCGAATCAGGCATAACAAAATAATCAGCATTGTCTTGATGTAAAACTCGGTTCAGGTGCTTGAGTACATAGCCATAGCTTTGAATGTGCTTAACATTATTGTGTGTTTCAAGAAAGCTTAATAGGGCCTCTAAATCGGTTAAATATTCCGGAGTGTTGATACCATCGGGTTGTTGGCTATCGAATACCAGCTCGTAGCGATGCAAGCGATCAAACTTTACATCGAGTAGTTTAATCGCATTGGCTAGTTCAAATTTTTGCGAAAAGTATTTACTCCAAT
Organism: Gammaproteobacteria bacterium; assembly: GCA_013373545.1. Lineage (GTDB taxonomy): Bacteria > Pseudomonadota > Gammaproteobacteria > Enterobacterales > Kangiellaceae > Pleionea. The sequence continues at coordinate 4,832 of JABXHQ010000119.1, read as the reverse complement.
TTTCCGATACCGTGAGTTGTGAGATCCCCATAGTTAAAATGGAGCAAAAAATAACGCCGACGAGTAACGTCGTTTTCCGAGCGCGCAAAATGCTGCGACAAAAGCGGTCTAGTTGCCAAGATCGACGACTGCTCGGGACTTGATAGTGGATCGGAAATCGATTCAGGGCAATTGGCAGAAGCGTTAAGCTGAGAAGCCAAGCCAGAAGCACCCCAATTGCAACCATATTGCCCAAATCTTGATAAGGCGGGGAGTCACTTAGGTTAAGGAATAACACACCAATTGCGGTGGTGATGCTGGTTAACGTTATCGGGCTAAAATTAATTTCGAATGCGCTTTTATTCGCCGCTTTTTCCGTTTTATGTTCTTGCTCAATTGCAAAACGATAGCTGGTTAAATAATGCACGCAGTCAGCAACTGCAAGTGTAAGAATAACTGAGGGCACAAAACCGGCTACTGGTGTCAACTCTTGTTTGAAAAGTGCAAAAATTGAAAAGGTAAAGATAATGCTCAAGGTGACTACGATAAGTGTTAGCAAAGTTGCCTTTATACTACGGAGAAAATACAGTAGGCCGAGCGTTATGATTAGATAGCTGAGCGGCACTAAAAGTATTAAATCGTCTTTCACGGCTTGCTCTAAGGTAACGTTTGAGACTACTGAGCCGACTAAATAAAACTGCTCAACGTTCAAGCCAACTTGTTGAAATTGAGTCAGCCAATGATGCCGGAAAGCATCGGCTTGTTGATAAATATTTTTAATTTGCTGTTTATCTGATTTATCGAACGCAAGATCGACTTGAATGACAGCAACGCTTTCGTCTTCAGATAAATACGAAAGATACAGCTGAGGGTCGCGTTGATGGGCATTGCGCCGCTGTTCAATATCCTTAGAATAATCGGAAAATCTAACCGTATTTATTTCATCACCGATTGCATAGGTATATTGATAATTAGCGAGAGAGTTAACTCGAGTAACGCCGGGCAACTTCCAAGCGGCTTCGGTTGCTTGATTTAACGCGGTTAAGTAACGATTGTTGAACCAGCTGTTACCGTCAGATTGAATAATAAAGGCAATGCTATCGTGTGAACTAAATTCAGCTTCGAATTTTTCAAATGCTGCGAGTTGAGGATTTTTCTCGCTAAAGTAAACCCTAAAGTCGTTACTGAAATATAAACTGGGTAGGGCGGCTAAACTTGCAACGGCCACCAATAAAGTTGTGGCCAAAATTGCGCTACGCCAGCGATAAAATTGCTCGGCAAGAGACTTTTGAATCAACTTGCATAACCTCAGACTAAAATGTTAACAGGTTCGATTTTAACCCACTAAGATTGCTGTTCAGCCACTTGTAATATCTTGTTGACCATTGCTTGCAGGCCATTGCCTCGTGTAGGACTCAAGTGCTTAATTAAATCAATCTTGGCAAAGTATTGCTCAATTTCAAACTGACAGATCGCCTGTGGTGTTTTATTGTTGAAGGCAGCCATCACCATAGCGAGCAGTCCGCGTACGATGTGTGCGTCACTGTCCACCGTAAAATGAAGATTCGTACCATCAAAGTTGGCTTCAAGCCACACTTGACTTTGGCAACCGGGAATTAGCCTATCGGATGTTTTAAGCGACTCCTCCATGTCCGGCAATTGTTTTCCAAGATCAATTATGTAGCGATAACGATCTTCCCAGCTATCAAAAAAGCTTAAATCTTCAATTACATCTTGTGCAGTAATGGTGGTACCAAACGGATTCTGTGTGGTCATGGATTGTTCGCTCAATTAAAAAAATAGTCCGGTTTCGAGTTGCGCTTCTTCTGACATCATTTCTCGTGACCAAGGCGGATCAAACACGAGGTCAACTTCAACGCTATCGACAAATGGCACTTTTGCTACTCGGTATTTAACATCACTAATCAATACCGGTCCCATTCCGCATCCAGGTGCGGTCAATGTCATATCGATGACGACAGCTTTCTTACTCTGATCAATCGCGACTTTGTAAATCAGACCTAAGTCAACGAGATTTACCGGGATTTCAGGATCGAATATGGTTTTTAATGCTTGCCAAACTTGTTCTTCTTGAATCAAGCCGTCAGCTGCTGGCTCAAAGTCTAGCTCTTGCGCTTGATAACCGATTGCCGCCGCATCAGTACCATCAATTCGAGCTAAGTTACCATTTACTGAAACCGTATAGTTACCACCCAAAGCTTGGGTAATGGTGACAAAGGTATCTTTGGGGATAGTAATACGCGTGCCAGCGGGTACCAGTCTTGCGGGACAGTCACTTTGCGTGACAACCATTTTACGTTCCATTAGCTGTCCTAGAGAGTAAAGCTTTCGCCGCAGCCACACATGGCTTTAGCATTAGGATTATTAAACTGAATCGATTGATTGACACCTTCAGTTACCAGTTCAATCTCAGTGCCATTTAGAATAGCTAAGGCGTCTTTCGCGACAAAAACATTAACGCCATCAAAATTAAATGATTGGTCGGTCGCTTCGCCTTGGTCAACAAAATCCATTACATACATAAATCCAGAGCAACCACTCTCTTTTACTGAAAGTCTAACGGCTTGCTCTGTTTTAGTGGCAAGTTGGCGCTTAAAATGGCGCACAGCACTTTCATTCATGGTTAGTTCGATATCATTTAACGAAAACTTTTCTACACTCATTTTGACCTCAAAAATAGATGGCGTTAAATTAAAAAGCTCTTCGCTTTTTCAAGTGCAACAAACAACCGATTAATATCCGACTCGTCATTATAGATTGAGAACGAAGCGCGGATAGTACCCGGTATTTTAAATTGTTCCATAATTGGCATTGCGCAATGATGGCCAGTACGCACCGCAATGCCTTGTTGATCGAGAAGAGTACCGACATCGTGTGGATGTGCTCCATCCAGCAAAAAGCTCATAACCCCGGTCTTCTGCTCAGCGGTTCCAACTAAAGTAATACCGCCAAAGGCTTGCGCTTTGTTAGTGGCATAATCGAGCAAATGTTCTTCATAGCTAATCAATTGCTGTCGATCAAATTGCTGTAAATAGTCAATGGCAGCGCCAAGACCTATGGCACCGGCAATATTAGGAGTACCAGCTTCAAATTTGTAGGGAAGCTTGTTATAGGTGGTGCCAGTAAAGCTGACAACTTCAATCATTTCACCACCAGCCTGATATGGAATCATACTCTCGAGTAATAATTCTTTTCCATACAGCACTCCAATACCCGTTGGAGCGAAAAGTTTATGACCGGAAAATGCATAAAAGTCGCAATCAAGCGTTTGCACATCAATCTCGAAATGGGGAGCACCTTGTGCGCCATCAATTAAAACCTTTGCGCCAACTTGATGAGCGGCGCTAATAATGTCTCGAATAGGATTAATCGTTCCAAGCGCATTGGATACGTGATTTACTGCAACCAGTTTTACATTTTCATCAAGCAGTTGGTGAAACGACTCAAGATCAATTTCGCCTTTTTCATTGACCTTAATTACTTTTAAGGTAGCCCCGGTTTGTTCACACACTATTTGCCATGGAACAATATTAGAATGATGCTCAAGCGCTGAGATGATAATGCTGTCATTGGGCCCAATAATCGGGCGCAAATAACTTTGCGCGACAATATTAATACTTTCAGTGGTTCCGCGCGTCCAGATCACTTCCTCTCGTTTCGCAGCGTTTAAAAAGCACTGAACTTTCGAGCGCGCGCCTTCAAAATTTTGCGTTGCGCGGTCACTAAGTGCATGAGCGCCGCGATGAACATTCGCATTATCTTGGCGGTAATAATCGGCAACCGCATTAATAACACTCTGTGGTTTTTGAGTGGTTGCTGCGCTGTCTAGGTAAACCAGAGGATGACCGTTCACTTCTTGAGCTAGAATCGGAAAGTCTTTGCGAACTTTAGCAAAGTCGATGGTGGCCGCAGTAAGATTACGGTTGCTATTATTTTCCATTGCCCGTTATATCCTCGTGTTAAGCCGTTGCTTCGTTAAAAAAGGCCGTTAGTATTGGCATTAAATAATCGGCAACTTGCTCAAGCGATAAATCATTCAATAATTCGTTTACGAAACCAAAGCTAAGCATGAGTTCCGCTTGCTGTTTAGGAATACCCCGAGATAGCAAATAGAACATGGCTTTCTTATCCATTTGCGCTACCGTTGCACCATGCGCACAACGCACATCGTCAGCATAAATTTCTAATTCAGGCTTGGTATTGATCTCAGCTTTGTTCGATAGCAACAAATTCTTATTGCTCATTTCAGCTAAAGTTTTTTGCGCGTCGGCATAAATATGTATACGGCCGTTGAATACGCCTTTTGCACTGCCACCAATCAAACCTCGGAATACTTCGTTGGATGTACAGTTTGCTACTCGATGTTCAATGTTAGTATGGTAGTCTACTTGTTGTTTACCTCGAGCTAAATAAAGACCATTGATTTCCGCATGTGAACCATTAGCTTGGTGAATCGCATTAATATCGATTCGCTTGATCTTACTACCTAAAGCCAGATGAAAACTGTTTAATTGTGAATCTCGGTTAAGCCAAACATTGTTCTCACCAAAATGAATGTGATTTTCATCTTCAAGATGTAAACGGTAGTGATTCAATTTTGCATTGTCGCCGATACTAAAATGTGACGATTGTTGGCGTAAACCTAAGTCTTCACCTTGAGAAACAAAATGTTCGATTAAGGTCGCTTCTTGATTTGCCGGAAGTTTCACAACTAACTGTTCGTGCTGACTCGAAGCCTGTGCGGCTGCAGTGCTGATATACACAACATGTAAACTGGTTGAGTTCTCACTAGTGGCAAAGTCAACCAGGTAGCCTTTGTGTGTAAGCGCATT
>JABXHQ010000176.1 GCA_013373545.1 Gammaproteobacteria bacterium | reverse complement strand
TCACAGCCAAAATAAGCAAGCCTTAATGCTGCAAGACTTTATTGACGATATGTTATGGGATGGCGACGCCGCTAGCACAACGATTGCTGAAACTGCGAAAGCCGAACCGAAAGCCGAACCGAAAGCCGAGCCAAACACGCGCCAGCCGAATCCTTGGCAAGATAGCCAAACTGTTAAGCCGGTTGAAGCAAGACCAATGGTGCCGCCTGCACCGGCAGTTGCGCCTGAGAAAGACTTTGCAACAACGCCAGCAAAACCAACTGAGGCGTTAGATGAGCGCTTGGACAAGGTTAAGAGCTTGCTTTCGAGTATGCCGAAAGTGGCGCCGGTTATTGAGCCGAAAGCCGTAGCCTCGAAAGTTAAAGCGGAGCCGGTTGCTCCTTCTAATGTGCCGGTCGAGCGCACTGAAGCGGTACCCGCGAAGTCTCTCGACAAACCGACCAACCAAGAATTGCGTACACCAGTTGAAGACGTCACACAAGAAACTAACGAACAGGCTCGTCACATACTGGAAAGTGGCGCACAACGCGAAGAGACGCGACTAAAAGCGCTACTCGGGGATCGGTTTCAAACGCTAATTTTTGACGTAGGAAAACTTCCACTTGCCGTGCCGCTGGTAAAATTGGGCGGCATCCACGCGTACTCCGAGGAAGACGTAACGCCATTATTCGGGACTCCAGATTGGTTTAAAGGAATTTTACCTGCGGAGCAGGGTAACTTACTCCTGGTCGATACTGCACGGTTTATCATGCCGGAAAAATACCCACAAATTAAAGATACACTCGAGTATAAATATTGCATTTTACTTGATGATAGTCGCTGGGCGCTGGCTTGTAGCAACGTTCGAGAAGCCAAGATGCTGACCCTTGATGACATCCGTTGGTCTGAGAAAGGAACCAAAAAGCCGTGGTTTGCTGGAATGGTGGTCGATTACATGTGTGCTTTGTTAGAGGTTGACGCTCTAATCAACCTTTTGTATCGCGAAGGACAAGCAAAAAAAACGGCAAGAAACTGATTCATAATAGAAAAAAGCTTCTATAGTTACTATTGGATGGTGGTTTATCCATCATCGTTTATGGCAAAAGCACTCTCTGCCGCAGTCGTTTACGCAGGTTGGAATGGCTTTTGCAACAATCTCATTTGGTTGATTAAAGCACGCAATAGTGCCGAATTATTGACGCTTAAGGTAGGAACTGCATGAGCAACGAGGATATTAAAAGCAAGTCAGCGAAGGTAACTGATGACGATGCCATTTTACAGTGGGTAACGTTTCGGCTGGCAAGTGAGACCTATGGTATTAATGTAATGCAAGTGCAAGAGGTTTTGCGTTACAACGAAATTGCGCCGGTTCCGGGAGCACCACACTATGTACTGGGGATTATTAACCTGCGTGGTAATGTGGTCACCGTTATTGATACCTGTCAGCGTTTCGGTTTGCCGCCAATTGAGGTAACGGATTCAACACGTATTGTGATTATTGAAGCAAATCAGCAGGTGATTGGTATTTTAGTCGATGCGGTCGCTGAGGTGGTGTATCTAAGAGCGTCGGAAATTGAGACTGCGCCCAATGTCGGCAACGAAGAAAGTGCAAAATTTATCCAAGGCGTAACTCATCGTGAGGGCGAGTTATTGATTCTGGTCGATTTAAACAAGTTACTTGATCAAGAGGAATGGCAAGAACTTGAGTACTTAGATTATTAACGAGTGAATGAAGATGATGCTTAACGAGACGTTTATAGTATGGGGATTGATAGCCTTACTCGGTGTTATCCAAATGCTATTGGTGGCATTACTAGTTAATCAGCAACGTAAAGTTAAGCAATTAAGTTCACAACTGACCAGTTTAGCCAAAGAACACAAGGCTCTAGTAAGCGGTAGTAACGGGCTCGGTCGTAAGCTGTATAAATTTCGCCACGACCTTAACCATCTTGAGCAGTCTCAAGTTCAGCTGCAATCAACGCAAAGCTCTGATAAAGCCATTGAGCAGGCGGCTGCAATGATGAAAAGCGGTGTTGACCTAAACGATATTATCAGCAGTTGCTCAATTTCACGTGGTGAAGCCGAATTGCTTCAGGAGATGCTGAATCTTAGAGCGAGTTACAGTTAACCGTCATCAACAATAATTATTTCCCATCCTAGATATTCCTCGATAGACTTTGCCCATCTGTTTGATTGTGTAAGCAAGGTGGGTTGTGAAAAAAGATCAATACAATGTAGCAATTGTTGGCGCGACTGGCGCCGTTGGTGTCGCGCTGCGCGAAATTTTGGCCCAACGTCAGTTCCCGGTGGGTGAACTTTACTTGCTGGCGAGCGAGCGTTCAGCGGGGGAAACAGTAAAGTTTGGCGATCGAACACTGGTCGTCGAGGCCTTGTCTTCGTTTGATTTCGCAAAAGCGGATATTGGTTTATTCTCCGCCGGTGGCGCGCTCAGTCGAGAGTATGCTCCCAAGGCCGCGGCAGCTGGCTGTGTTGTGATCGACAACACTTCTGAATTTCGTTATGACGAAGACATTCCGCTAGTGGTCCCGGAAGTAAACCCCGAGGCCATAGCCAATTTTAGCAACCGTAATATTATTGCTAACCCGAATTGTTCAACGATTCAGATGGTGGTGGCGTTAAAGCCGATCGCCGATCGCGTTGGTATTGAGCGAATCAACGTTTGTACTTATCAAGCGGTTTCCGGCTCCGGGAAGGAAGCGATTGAGGAATTACAACAACAAAGCCAGCAAGTGCTCGCCGGTGAAGACCCGAGTGCCAACGTTTATCCTCACCCCATTGCGTTTAATGTATTGCCACACATCGATGTTTTTCAAACCAATGGTTACACCAAAGAAGAAATGAAAATGGTATGGGAAACGCGTAAAATTATGGGTGACGCCAACATCTTGGTGAACCCCACGGCGGTTCGTGTTCCAGTATACTATGGCCACAGTGAAGCGGTTCATTTAGAGACAAAAGGTAAGTTTGAGCTAAGTGAGGTGCGACAATGGCTAGCTCAGGCGCCGGGTGTAACCGTGCTAGATGCGCCAGAAGATAATCAATATGCAACGCCTGCTCAACAGGCCGCAGGCAGCGACAGTGTGTATGTTTCACGCATTCGGCGGGATATCAGTCATGAAAAGGGGCTAAACCTGTGGGTTGTCTCGGATAATGTACGCAAAGGCGCGGCACTCAACAGTGTGCAAATTGCTGAGCTGTTAATTCAAGATTATCTGTAAAACCTTGAAATTTAAGCCTATTAGGAAGTTAAGTTAATTGTAAATCTTAACAGTTGAACTTAACTTCTTGTTTTTATTTTACTCTTTGCCTCCCTAAAGCAAACCAACCCATTTTGAGACTTGATTCAAATATGTTGCGCCTTGGCAAAAAAATAATTCCAAAAAATCCAATGTATTTGCTATAGTTACTGCGATATTATAAAGAATAATCTTAAGACAATACTCTAACTCATTAACCTGAAACTATTAAAACGCGTTTTTAAGGTGGCCAAATTTAGGTGGTGGGCAGAGCCAGTAACTAAAGGGAACTTTTTATGTTTCGCAAACTTAGCCTGGTTTTAATTTCAGTTCTAGTGGTGTTTTCACTGGGGGTCAACGCACTTGGACTGGGTGAAATCAAACTAAACTCGGGATTAAATCAGCCGCTCAAGGCTGAAATAATGTTGTTTTCGCCAGAAGGCATGTCGGAATTTGAAGTTTCGGCGAGTCTTGCGAGTATGGCTGAGTTCGAGAAAGCGGGTATTGATTACTTTAGCTACCTCAAAGAGCTTCGGTTTAAAACTGTGCGCCGTGAGGGCGAAGCACTAGTAATTGAGGTTACTACTCGGCAGCCGATCAAAGAGCCTTATTTGAATTTCCTGGTGGAGTTAAATTGGCCGAAAGGGCGAATGCTACGTGAATATACGGTTTTGTTAGATCCGCCAGTGTTCTCGGAAGCGCGTTCCACAACCGTTAATACGGCTAAATCATCAACTCAGCCGACAACCCGTCAACCGGCAACTCCGCGACCAACCGCTGCGCCTACACGCACCGTTAAAATCACCGGTACTACTTATGGTCCGGTCGGTGAGGCCGAGACTTTGTGGCGAATTGCATCGGGTGTTCGCCCGAGTAACGCGTCTATCCATCAAACGTTGGTGGCTTTGTATCGCGCAAACCCTGATGCCTTTGTTAACAACGATATCAATTTGTTGAAGAAAGGTTCGACTTTAGTTATTCCTGACGAAGCATCGATTCTGTCAACGCCTCGACGTGCAGCGCTGCAAGATATGGTAGCGCGTCTGCGTGGCGACAGCCAAGAAACGGTACTTGATGCATCGGGTCGTTCGGCTTCAACTAAAGATGTAAAGCGTGGACAAGATCGTTTGCGTCTCGCCACCCCTAAGTCCAGTTCGACAGGTAATGTTTCGGGCGCAGGCGAAGGTAATGGCAAAGAAGTTAATAAGCTGCGCGATGAGCTAGCCGAATCAAAAGAAGCAACGGCGACATTGCAAGCCGAAAATGAAGAGTTACGCCGTAAGCTTCAAGATGCGTTAGCCAAAATAGAGGCTGAGAAAAAGTCGGGTGGCGTGAGTGTTGAGTCTCCAGAGGGGGCGGTGATCGCTAACCAGAAAGACGTTTTTGCATCTGAGAAAGACGCTGAGAAAGACACGCAAGCAGTTAAAGACACTAAATCGACTGACGCAACACCGTTAAGTTCAGATGACAAAGGTGAAGCGGAGAAAACTACCGAAACTAAACAGCCTGAAACGACGGCAAAAGATAATAAGCCTGAAACCAATCCGGCAAAAACCGATACAACTAAGCCGCGTGGAATGGTAACAACACAGCCACAATCACAATCATTTTTTGACGATCCTTTGTACCTATACGGTGCGATTGGTTTAGTGGTTATTTTATTGGGTGCTTTCCTCCTAATCTGGAAAATGCGTCAGCGCATGTCAGATGATGAGTTTCAAGATGACTTAGTCGTGTCTGCACAAGGCAATGCGTTTGACTCAGAAGATGGCTTTGACTTGCCTGATTCTGCCGACGACTTACTCGGTGACATTGATGGTGATGATGTTTTCGAAGAAGAGAGTGCAACTGAAGCGGATCCGCTTGGTGAAGCGGATATTTATATCGCTTACGGCAAGTATGACCAAGCTGAAAAGTTACTAATGGACGCCATTGGCAGCCATGATGAACGTAATGACTTAAAATTAAAGTTGCTTGAGTGTTACGCGGAAACCAAAGATAAAGATAAGTTTGAAGCCGCTCATGAACAGTTCGCTCATGATTTCAGCAGTGATAGCAGTGCTCAACAACAAGTGTCCGACTTACGCGCGAACGCATGGCCAGAAGAAGCGGGCTTAGAAGACGACTTTGAATTGCCATCAACTGAAGAAATTTTTGGTGATGATTCTGCGGGCGACAGCGATCTTGACGATGACTTTTCATTAGATGACTTAGATACCGAAAGTGATGTGTCGCTCGAAGATGACTTCGCTACAGCGGATGTTGGCGGTGAAGAAGCTGAGTTTGAAACTGATGATCTAGACTTTGATTTAGATGATGACAGTACATCAGCCACTGACTCAAGTGATGATGATTTTTCACTTGATGATGACTTATTATCATTAGACGATGATGCAGCACCTGCACACTCTAGCAACGATCTAGATGATGATATGTCACTCGATTTGGACGATAGTGACGACCTAAGTCTTGACTCTAGTGATGATCTAGATTTGGATTTAGATTCATCCAGCAATGAAAGTAGTGGTGCTGATGACTTTAACCTTGACGATGATTTATCGATGGACCTTGATGATGACTTCGATCTCGGTGATGACGATGATTTAGATGCTGACTTGATGGATGGCACTGATGAAGCGTCGACTAAACTCGACTTAGCACGTGCCTATATCGATATGGGTGACGTTGATGGTGCGAAGGAAATTCTCAATGAAGTTGTTGAAGAAGGTAGTGAAGCGCACAAATCAGAAGCCCTAAGTTTACTAGAGAAAATTTAATTTTACCCAACGTCAAGATATTCAAAAATTATGGTTGTAGCATTAGGAGTTGAGTATCTTGGCAGTGCCTATAGTGGCTGGCAACGTCAGTCCCATTCTAGTTCCGTCCAAGCCTGCGTTGAGCAGGCTTTATCTGTTATTGCCAATCAAGCGGTCAGTGTATTTTGTTCCGGCCGAACCGATTCCGGGGTTCATGGTCTGGGCCAAGTTATTTCATTCACCACCGATGTAAAGCGCCCGGCGAAAGCTTGGGTATTGGGTGGTAATGCACATCTGCCCGATGACATTTGTATTTTATGGGCACAAGCGATGCCCGAAGATTTTCATGCACGTTTCTCAGCGGTGTCGCGCCGTTATCGGTATGTGATTTTAAATCGACCGATTCGTCCGGCAGTCTTATCTGGACAAGTAACATGGGTAAAAGAGCCGTTAGATGAGGCGGCTATGAACCGTGCGACGGCCTGTTTAATCGGCGAGCAAAATTTCACTTCTTTTCAGGCATCGAGCTGCCAATCACCGACTCCCATGCGCAATGTTTTAAGTGCTCAAGTGTTTCGGCATGGCGATTATGTGGTGTTTGAAGTCACGGCGAATGCGTTCCTACATCATATGGTGCGCAATTTGGCTGGCTCGTTAATTGAAATTGGGCGGGGTAACCAGCCTGAAGAGTGGCTCGATTGGTTGTTAACCCAACAAGATCGAAAATTGGCGGCTGCAACCGCCAGCCCCGATGGTCTATATTTTATGCAAGCGAATTACCCTGAGCGCTTTCAAGTTCCAGCAGCACGCTCGGATATTTGGTTTCTGAACTGATAAGACCAGATTGGGATAAAATACGCTTTTATATGTGGCTTCTCGTGTTAGAATTCGCCGTTAATTTTTATAGATAGAGTTTATTGGTCAATTATGAGCTGGTTAGAGAGACTTCTCCCGAAACGCAATACCTCTGTGGATAGCCGTAAAAAGTCGATTCCAGAAGGGGTGTGGTCAAAATGTGGGCAATGCGCATCGGTACTGTATCGTTCTGAGTTGGAGCGCAATTTAGAAGTGTGTCCCAAATGTGGTAACCACATGAGAATATCAGCGCGTAAACGACTGGAGAAGTTTCTTGATCAGGACACCACTAATGAATTAGCTGATTCGCTCAAACCGGTTGATGCGCTGAAATTTCGTGATTCTAAAAAATACAAAGATCGAATGTCTGCCGCGCAAAAATCGACCGGAGAAGACGATGCATTAATCGTTATGAGTGGCGAGTTGCTTGAGATCCCAGTGGTCTGTGCCGCATTTGAATTCAGCTTTATGGGAGGCTCTATGGCTTCCGTTGTGGGTGAAAAATTTGTTCGAGCAGCCAATTACGCGATTGAGCACAATTGCCCGCTAATTTGTTTTTCAACCAGTGGCGGAGCGCGAATGCAAGAAGCCTTGTTGTCTTTGTTTCAAATGGCAAAGACCAGCGCTGCTCTGGCACGATTAGGTGAAAAAGGCATTCCCTTTATTTCCGTATTAACTGACCCGACCATGGGTGGTGTATCCGCCAGTCTTGCTATGCTAGGTGATGTAAATGTCGGTGAGCCGAATGCGTTAATCGGATTTGCCGGACCGCGAGTTATTGAGCAAACCGTACGTGAAAAGCTACCTGAAGGCTTCCAACGTAGCGAATTTTTGCTTGAGAAAGGTGCCTTGGATATGATCATTGATCGTCGTGAAATGCGCACCCGACTAGCGTCTATTTTGTCTAAGTTTACTCATCAGCCAGAACCTTTGACTGCAGTTTCTGAAGAACTGTGAACAAAACGCTTACGCAATGGCTCGAATACATTGAGTCATTGCATCCTCAGCATATAGAACTAACCCTCGAGCGAGTTGCCTCGGTTGCCGAGCGACTGTCACTGCTTAATCCTGCTCCACAAGTCATAACCGTTGGCGGAACCAATGGTAAAGGCTCTTGTGTTGCGACGATTGAAGCGTTGGCAGTGGAGCTGGGGATGACAGTTGCTGCCTATACTTCGCCACATTTAATTCGGTTCAATGAACGGTTACGCATCAATCAACAGATGTTAGATGACGCAGCTTGGAGTGAAGCGTTTAGCATGGTTGAAGCGGCGCGCGATGGTATTGCGCTTACCTATTTTGAGTTTACCACCCTTGCGGCTTTGATTTTGGCTAAACAAGCGAAAGTTGAGTTGCTAGTCCTTGAAGTTGGGCTCGGGGGACGCTTAGACGCGGTTAATATTATCGATAATCAAATTGCTATCATTACCAGTATTGGCTTCGACCATGAGGACTGGTTAGGCAATAGTCTTGAAGCAATTGCAAAAGAAAAATCTGGGATTATACGAGCTAAGCAAACAGCGCTTCTAGCAAATCACAATTTGGTCGATTTAATTCGGCCCTATTTAGCTAAAGGCACTCAAGTGCAGGTAAGTTCGGTGCCAGATGACTGGCGCGACTTGCTCAATGAGTATGCCGCGACCCTGTATCCAGACAGTGTTGCTGCCGGTGTAACAGCACTTCAGGCGATGGGAAAAGCACTGTCTCGAGAACAGTTCGAGCGAGGCTTGGCAAACGCCGTTATTCCGGGCCGCTGGCAGTCACTTAACTATGCTAAGCCGCTCTGGGTCGATGTTGCCCACAATCCGCAAGCCGTGGCGAACCTAGCGAGCAAAATTCAGCAAACCGGACTTACGCGTTGGGTATTTATTACGGCAATGCTGAAAGATAAAAAAGCCGCGGATGCTTTAGCACACCTTAATGGCATTGACGCCCATTGGATTTGCGTACCAACCACTGGCGTGCGTGGCATGTCAGCGCAAATGTTGGCTCAGCAATGTCCCGATCAAGCCGGTAAACCTGCCTGCGCAGAATCCTTAACCGATGCATTGGCACAAGTTGAACAGCTTTCGTCTCCACCTGAGGGTATCCTTGTGTTTGGGTCTTTTCATATTGTTGCCGAGATGATTAAATACTCGTCATAACCTATCCCTCAAACGGATTTCATATGTCGGTTGATCAGACAATAAAACAAAGACTTATCGGTGCCATCGTTTTGGTTGCTATTGCGGTAGTATTTTTACCCGGCATTCTTGGACAAAAAAAACAAAAAACTCCTTTTGTCTCTGAAATTCCACAAAATACCGTTGAATTAACCACTCCCGAAGCCACAACTGTTACTCCAGATAAGCCTGCTAAGCCGACAGCGGCAGAAGAGTCTGCTGTGACGACCAGCAAAAGCCCCTCGACAAATGCGCCGCAAACTAATCAGCCAAAGACGACTGATCCTGAAAATAAAGTGGCTGATAAGCCGACGTCTGACCAAACTCAAGTCGAGCGCCAACAAGGCGCCGCGACACCTGCCAAAAACACAAACTCGAAGGAAAATGCATCCACTGCCGTAGAGCCAACTGCGACTAAGCCGGCGACGAGTAACGGCGATAAAAACTCAGCGCCGCAGCGCGAATCGTGGGTGGTACAAGTGGGAAGCTTTTCCTCGCGACAAAATGCTGAATTATTGGCCAAACGACTTGAAGATGAGAAGCTGAAAAGTTTTGTTCGGCCGGTCACCATTGAGCCCAATAAACAACTTTACCGGGTTTATGTTGGGCCTTGGTTAGCCAAACAACAGGCGGTTGATCAATTGCCAAAAATTGCTGATATCACTCGTTTAAAGCCCATTGTGACGGCCTGGTCGCCAACCGAGCAATAGTCCAGATAATTACCGCTGCTTGCTAGGCGATAGCCGACTCCTCTGGTAAAATAGCGCAGCCAGAAGAGTAAATGGGTTGTCTTATATGCTGTGGTTTGATTGGGCGATAATAATTCTAATAATGATCTCGACCGTCATTAGCTTAGTACGCGGATTCATTCGAGAAGCATTCTCGTTGGCGGGCTGGGTGTTGGCGTTTTTCATTGCCAAATGGTTTTATCTCGATCTAGCCAATCTTCTCAGTGATCACATCTCTACACCGAGCCTGCGACTTGGCATCGCATGGGGCAGTTTGTTTTTCCTCACCTTGACCATGTCAGGGTTGGTCAATTTCCTTTTGAGTCAGTTTATTGAGCGAGCTGGCCTCAGCGGAATGGACCGAATGATGGGAATGGCCTTTGGGGCTGTCCGTGGTGTGCTAGTGGTATCGGTGATGATAATTGCGTTAAAGGTGTTTACCCCAGTTGCGCAAGATGACTGGTGGCAGCAATCTGAGTTGCGTCCGCATTTTGAACTAATAGGCGGCTGGTTCTATGATAATTTAAAAAATCATCAGCCTGAAGTGCCAAAAGAGCTACCATTTACTCTAGACTCCGATTAATTTTCAATTGCTAAGGTTTAAGTTTTTATGTGCGGTATAGTTGGTATTGTTGGTCAGTATCCGGTCAACCAAAGCATTTATGATGCGTTAACAGTGTTACAACATCGTGGGCAAGATGCCGCCGGGATGGTGACACTTAATGATGGCCGAATGTTTATGCGCAAAGCCAATGGATTGGTGCGGGATGTTTTTCATACACGGCATATGCATCGATTATCAGGAAATGTTGGAATAGGCCACGTGCGCTATCCGACCGCAGGCTGTTCTAGCTCTGCTGAAGCACAACCTTTTTATGTGAATTCTCCGTTTGGAATTGCTTTGGCGCACAATGGCAACTTAACCAATGCCGCAGCGTTGAAGCAAGAGTTGTATCAAAGTGATCGCCGTCATATTAACACCAGTAGCGATTCCGAAATTTTATTAAATGTATTTGCCCACGAGTTGCAAAAATCCACCAGTTTGAAACCGCAAGCCGAAGATATCTTTAACGCTGGGAAGCAGGTCTATCAGCGCTGCTTTGGTGGCTATGCCGCGGTTGCATTAATTCTTGGTGTTGGCATGGTGTGTTTCCGTGATGCGTCTGGTATTCGTCCGCTCGTTATCGGTAAGCGAACAACTGAACTCGGTGAAGAGTATATGGCGGCTTCAGAGAGCGTGGCACTCGATGCGCTGGGCTATGAGTTAATCCGCGATGTCGCTCCGGGTGAGGTGATTTTTGTCGACTTTGAAGGCAATATGCATAGTCAAGTATGTGCAGAGAATCCGCAGTTAAGTCCTTGCATTTTTGAGCACGTGTATCTGGCTCGGCCAGATTCCATGATCGATAATGTATCGGTTTATAAAGCGCGTTTACGAATGGGTGAAAAACTCGCTGAGAAAATTTTAACAGAATGGCCCGATCACGATATTGACGTCGTCATTCCCATTCCAGACACATCCACCACCAGTGCAATGCAATTAGCGCACGGCTTGAACTTGAAAATGCGTCATGGCTTCGTGAAGAACCGTTATATTGGTCGGACATTTATTATGCCTGGTCAGCAAATGCGTAAAAAGTCAGTGCGTCGTAAACTAAATGCAATTGAGCTAGAGTTTAAAGGCAAAAATGTCTTGTTAGTTGATGACTCTATTGTTCGCGGTACTACCAGTAAACAAATCGTTGAAATGGCCCGCGAAGCGGGTGCAAACAAAGTTTATTTCGCCTCAGCAGCGCCACCGGTTCGTTATCCTAACGTTTACGGAATTGATATGCCTGCGGCCAATGAGCTGGTCGCACATGATAAAACCATCGAAGAAATAGAAAAACTAATCGGTACTGACAAGCTTATCTATCAAGATTTAGACGATTTAATTGAGTCGGTCAAAGAAGGCAATAGCGATATCGTTCGTTTTGATACCTCGGTATTTACCGGAGAGTATATTACCGGTGATGTGGACGAAAATTATTTGTTTAACTTAGAGCAGTTGCGAAATGACATGGCTAAATCTGATAACGGCGGGATTGAAGACGTTGATATGGTAATGGATATTCACAACGAAGGTAACGTTTAAGTTGCCATGGTGAAGTTTATTGGTAAATTAGGATTGCGCTTGTGGCGTTGGAAGGTCGTCGGAGAAGTGCCCGCCATGCCCAAGTGTGTTCTAATTTTTGCGCCTCATACTTCAAACTGGGATGTTCTTTTACTGCTGTTATTAAAGTGGCAATCAGGCTTAAAGCCAACATTTATTGGTAAGCACACATTGTTTTGGCCGCCGCTTAGCTGGTTTTTTCGCGCTATTGGGGGAGAGCCTGTTAACAGAAATAAAGCTCAGAATGTTGTTGAACAAATTGTAGAAAAATTCAATAACAAAGAGCATATGCACTTTGCGTTATCGCCTGAGGGGACGCGAAGTAAAAAGGATCATTGGAAAACAGGGTTCTACCGTGTAGCTATTAAAGCGGGCGTTCCGATTCAAACAGTATTTTTAGATACCACAACTCGCGAGGTTGGTTTTGGTCCAGTGCTTGAGCCAAGTGGTAATATAGAGCAAGACTTCGAATGGCTTGCGCAGTTTTACCAAACCAAAAAAGGTTTTCGTCCAGAATTATTATCTGACATACGAGTAAATAGTGAGAATAATAAGAACCCTTCTTAATCCACTTTTTATTGTTTGGCCGTCAACTTGCTGGCGGCTATTGCTGTCTCTTGTTGCCTTATTTAATTTAAATATTATTTGTGCTGACGAAGATAAACAAGGTGTATTGTTACAACCACAACTACACCTTTCACACTACGCTATTGAAGATGGACTTTCATTAAACTCTGTAACATCGTTTGTTAAAGCGCAGAATGGATTTGTTTGGATTGGTACTGAAGATGGCTTGAATCGCTTTGATGGCTACGCATTTGAAGTGTTTAAACGATCTAGCAGTGGTCGAGACACATTACCTGATAATATGATTACCGCCTTATTATCTGACTCCCAAGGTCGATTGTGGGTCGGTACTGATAAAGGGCTTGCCATTTGGCGTGGCGGACAAACGTTTAGTAGCATAAATGTTGAAGGCATCAAAGCCGGAACCGTTTCTCATATTATTGAAGACATATACAATCGAATATGGGTCGTATTTCAACGCCAACTGCTTATATTCAACGAGCAAACGCAAACGCTTGAGCCCTATCATGAAGTTCTAAGTGTTAAAACACACCAACTAAATAACAGCATTGACTCGATTCATGGTGTTGGTCCAATTATTTATTTTGGTAAGAAAAACTGTCTGAATAGTATTGATATTGCGAACCTACAGCTTAAAGAAAAG
Source organism: Gammaproteobacteria bacterium (assembly GCA_013373545.1). Lineage (GTDB taxonomy): Bacteria > Pseudomonadota > Gammaproteobacteria > Enterobacterales > Kangiellaceae > Pleionea. Next base: position 10,424 of record JABXHQ010000176.1, on the reverse strand, counting down.
TGTTTTGATCAAGAAACTACTGGTATTGAGATTCAAAGAATAGGAAGTATTCATTCGAATGGGAAAGATATTTTGTGGCTTGGAACAGCGCAAGGAGCCATTCGTTATAACACCTTAAGCGAAAGTGTTGAGTTGTTCAACGAGAACGGAGCTGAGAATCGGCGTCTGGTTGATAATCGAATACAGTCAATATTGGTCGACAAACAAAGTAAGACTTGGCTGGCGACTTCGAATGGGCTTGCTGTATATGATCCTACTTCAGATAAGTTAAACCATTACACTAAAAATTATATTGATAAGCGAGGCCTTTTGTCTGATGACATAGTCGCGTTGTATCAAGATGATCATGGGTTAATTTGGATTGGAACCTATGATAGCGGATTTCATGTTTATAATTACCGTTCGCAGTCATTTAATCATTACTTTACCAAATTCGACGCGTTTAATTTGGATAGCACTAATACCATTCATAGCCTGACAACGGACCTGCTCGGAAATATTTGGATAGGTAGCTACGGAAGTGGTGTCTTTCAAATTGATAGCCAAAGAAAGTCATTAACTCAAGTGAATGCGCAAAGTGGCATATTGCAGGATGTTTTTGTCACCGCTTTACATTTCGATATTTACGACAATCTATGGATTTCAACCTTATCTGGATTGTTCGTTTATGATCCAGATTATGACATAGCGGTACGAATTGAACATGAAAAGTTTGCCGGCATTGTGTCTATGATTAGTGAAGATCGTAACGGCGATCTTTGGATTGGTGTCGATAGTGGTCTAGTTAAAATTGAAGGTATCAAGGGGAAGTATAGCGATATCGACAATATCCAAATAATTGACTTCTCGAAACGCCTATCGGATCAGATTACCAGTAAACGATTTTTTATTAATGACATCTATGAAGATGTTGAGGGCTTTTTATGGGTTGGAACAGATTTAGGTCTAGTCGTTATCGAACCGAATAATGATATTCAATTTAAGTTCGTACATGATGAAAATAACCTTAAAAGTCTAAGTCACAATTATGTTCAAGTTATCTATGAAGATACACAAGGAGCAATTTGGATCGGAACGGGAGATGGCCTTAATCGTTTGGTTCTCAATAACAGTGTTAATTCCAACGCTTACTTTGAGCGTTTTGACGAAAGTGATGGTCTTATAAATGATTCAGTTTATGGTATCCAATCGGGAGAAGGGGATGATCTTTGGTTGAGTACCAGTAATGGTATTTTTAAATTTTCAACGGCAGACAATAAGTTTACTCGGTTTAGCGCACGGGATGGCCTACAAAGTAATGAGTTTAACCTTTGGGCTTATCATAAAAGTTCAGAAGGAGAGATTTTCTTTGGTGGCATTAACGGAATAACATCGTTCTTTCCTGACTCTGTTCGAGAGCAAGTTCAGGAGTATGTTCCTGCCGTATCCTTAGTTCGGGTGAATAATCAGGTTATTGAAACCAGAGCGCAGGACGACGAAATTCACCTGACAAAAGAGTCCGATTTGCTGAGTATTATAATTACGCCGCTTAACTTTGCGAACCCTTCGAGCCATGAGTTCCGATATCGTTTGAAGGGACTGAATGATGAGTGGAACGATATTGGAACCTCTCGCGTGATTAATATTTCAGGTTTAGTCGGCGATGGGTTCGAGTTGGAAGTTCAAACACGTATTTTTGGTAAGCGCTGGTCTTCAGAAACGCGAACTATCCCAATCGTGGTTGATACTAACTTTTGGCAATCAGATAAAAGTTTGTTTGTTTATTTTGCAATCGGACTTATTCTAGCGTTAATCGGCTTTGTTGCATGGTCGCGGCGCTTGATAGTGAAAAGTCGAATTGTTCGTAATGAGCTAGCAACTAACCGTGAATATATTCGTAGTCTACAGCTTGATATCGAGCGCGAGAAAGCATCTACCGACCTTGCTAATCAAGAGCTAGTGCAAATTCGTGAGCGTATTGCTTATTACGAGTCTAGATTTGATGAATACGCTAAAAAAGATAAAGTCTCACGTTTTTATAAACGAAAATTTTTCGAAGAAATTATTAACAGCGAAGACGCTTTCTATAAAACCAATCAGTTAGATTTTCCTGTGGGATGCTTAATCACAATATCCATCGCTAATTTTGATGATCTAATGAAACGTGAGCACAAAGCCAATATTGAAGCTGCGGTTGCTGAGTTCTCAGATGTGGTGCGAGATTATGTTTCCGGCGATGATTTAATTTGTCGCTGGAATAATGAAAGCTTTTTAATGCTTGAGTCAGGGACGGTCAATGATATTAAACAGCGACTTTATAATTTCTATCGACTGATTTCCAATCGTGGCTATGACAGTGGGAATGGTCGCTTGTTGCAATTTAAATTTTGTCTTACGGTCATTCCCGTTCCGATAACTACACATCGATCGAGTCTTATAAATCGTAGTGTTATTGCTTATTTGTCGGTTGATTTGTTTGCTTATCTAAAGCAAGAGAAAGAATATGGCGCAGTCGTTTTTCTATGTAATAGCCAGTTGCATCCAGCTGAGATTGAGAAAAAAATTAGTTTTGGCGCTGAACGCTTAGTCAGTGAGGGGGTTTTTGAACTGGTTGCGTTGAGTGAATACATAATAAAGGAAGGTGTATGAGAGTTAGGTTTTTGGGGTTAGCTTTTTTTCTTGCGCTGATTACTGCAGCAGCAGCGAGTGAGCCAGTATTAATTGAGTGGGACTCTATTCACCAGCCAATTCGAGCCAATGGCGGTATGGTTGCTTCGCAAGAATTTCGTGCTTCTGAAATCGCTGCTAACGTTTTGGCCTCCGGTGGTAATGCCGTTGACGCTGCCGTTGCACTTGGTTTTGCTAAAGCTGTTAGTTTGCCAAAAGCGGGGAATTTGGGTGGAGGCGGCTTCATGCTTATCTATCTTGCGAAAGAAAAGAAAACTATTGCCATCGATTATCGTGAAATGGCGCCTGCAGCGGCTCATGCCGATATGTTTTTAACGCAACAAGGCAATGTTGATAAAGACGCTGCGCGTTATTCGACTAACGCTTCAGGGGTTCCAGGAACGGTCGCTGGATTACTGCATGCGCTTGAGAACTATGGCACCCAGAGTCGTCAGGAAATAATTGCACCTGCCATTAAATTAGCTGAACAAGGTATTGTTGCAGATTATCCTTTTCTTGATTCGTTAAACGCGCGTAAGCAACGACTTCTTGAAGACCAAGAAGTCGCAAAAATTTACTTCAAATCTGGCGGTGAGTCATATCAGCCAGGTGAGCGAATGGTTTTTCCTGAGCTGGCTCAAACGTTAAAGTTGATTTCGAAAGATGGCATTAACGGATTTTATCGTGGCAAAACAGCTGAGCTATTTGCAAAATACATGAAAGATACCGGTGGGCTCATGACATTGAGTGATCTGGCAAGCTATCAAGTTAAAGAGCGAGAACCTTTATTAGGATCTTATCGGGGATTGCGCGTGGTTTCTATGCCACCGCCGAGTTCCGGTGGTGTTCACATTATTCAAGCCTTAAATGTACTCGAAAACTTTAACTTGGCCAAATACGGGTGGGGCAGTAGTCAACATGTTCATCTGATGACAGAAACGTTCAAACAGATTTACGCTGATAGAAGCAAGCATTTAGGCGATCCCGATTTCGTAGCGGTGCCTATTAAACAATTAGTAGATAAAAACTATGCGCGTAGTATTGCGAGTAAAATTAACTCGAATAAAGCAACGCCTTCTAATGCAATAGCACCAGTAAAGTTGATGGGTGATGAAAGTCCGCAAACAACACATTTTTCGGTAATTGATCAGTGGGGAAATATTGTTACCAATACTTATACTTTAAACTTTAGCTTTGGATCTGGAAAAATAGTGCCTGGTACAGGTGTATTTTTAAACAATGAGATGGATGATTTTTCTGCAAAACCAGGAACCCCAAACGCCTATGGTTTGCTAGGAGCAAAAGCCAATGAAATTGCGGCTAATAAACGGCCGTTAAGCTCGATGACGCCGACGATCATTTTTAACGGTGAAACACCCGTATTGATTACCGGCAGTCCAGGTGGAAGTCGAATCATCACTATGGTTTTACATCAAATAATTAATGTGGTTGACTTTGGAATGAATATCGCAGAAGCCGCAAATAAGCCACGCTTTCATCATCAATGGTATCCAGATAAATTATTCGTAGAAGCCGGTTATGCGCCTGACGTGCTCGAAAAGCTTAGAGCAATGGGCCATGTGATCTCTGCTTCAAGAGCGGCAGGTAGTGTACAGTCTGTTGCTAAAGATCCGAAAGGAGAAGTGCTAGGTGCTTCGGATCCTCGTAGACCAGGCGCAAAAACTATTGGCGTTTTGAAAACGGGTGAATTAATTGAGTACTGAAGTAGTAATTTGGTTAGGTTACCGTAATATAAGGCTTGGCTCTAAATTTGAAGAGTCATCCATAATTCCCAGCGTAGACAAAATAGGTGACCTGCTAAGTTCACGATCTATGGCCATGAATATTTTCTGTATCCGGGATAAATACAGATGCATCTGGCTCACAATTAAACATGACCTCAAAATCTCTTTAATTAACAGTTTGTAGTGTCTCGACTGCAAGAAAAAAGCTCTCAAATTGCAAACTCTCATAGCTAATCTATAGTTATAACTGTCTGAAATCCAGCAAGTAAGCTTTTGGTTTAAGGATATGAGGGTGAGATGAAGCGGTTAGTAATCTATTATTTTTGTTTATCACTTCCAGTATTAGCGGCAGATGTTCAATTCAGCGGTTTCGGCAGCTTGACCGCGATGGCCAGTGACTCTCAAGTTTTGGGTTTTCGTAATGATGTATCTCTAAATGATGGAATATATGAAAATCAGTGGTCGTTTTCGTCTAACTCTAACCTTGGATTTCAAGTCGATGTAGGGATTAACTATCAATGGGATGTTGCGGCGCAATGGGTGTTGATGGAGCTAGATGATGAAGACTTTAATGGTTTCACTCGTATGGCCTTCTTGCGGTATATGCCGAATCAGAGCTGGGCGATAAGAGCTGGCAGAATTCCAGTCGACTTATTTGAGTTAAGCGAGTACCGGGATGTAGGTATTGCTTTTCCTTGGGTTAAGGTGCCGACTGAGGTTTATGGTTTTATTCCTTTTCGAAACTTGGATGGGGTCGACCTAACTTATTTATCAGACATTGATGACTGGCACTTAGAAGCATCTCTCTCTTATGGTAGTACCGAGGCTGAGGTCACCTCGTCAACTGATCGTCCAATAAAATTTCATCAATTAACCGGAATAAGTATGACTTTATCCGCTCAAAGCTGGAGCGCAACAGTTAGACATACTGAAGCTCAGGTTGCGCGAAATAATGAGTCAACGTTGTTTGTATTGGATAGCATTAATGCATTGACGCCTATTTGGCCTGATGCTCCAAGCTTTGCTAATCAAATGAACTTTAGCCATCATGATGCTCGCTACACAAGTGTATTTGCTAGTTATGACTGGGGGGCTTTTCGAGTCAGTGCTGAAATTGCAGAGGTCGATTCGAGTAGTTTATTGATAGACGAGCTTTATAACGGCTATTTCAATTTAAGTTATAAAAAAGGTGACCATACTTTTTATTGGCTCTGGTCGTTTGCTAAATCAGATGAGTATATATTTTCTGAAACTCTACCCGATCTTCCGCAGGTTGAACAAGTTATACTTTTAATCGAAGAAGTTAATACTTTTTACAGAGCGAATCAAATATCGCAGTCTATTGGTTGGCGTTGGGATATCAAAGATAACTTAGCCATGAAACTTCAACTTCAGACTACTAATGTTAATGCTAAAGGAAATGGACTTTGGAGCACAAAGAATGATTTTAGAGTTTTAACGCCGAGTGAGTCAGTTAATATCGCTATGTTAAATTTGAGTTTTAACTTTTAATGGTTGAGCATGAATAACTTATCGTTTATGTCTTTAACCTCTAAAGTGGTCAAGAGAATGATTTTGACCACTACGCTTTTAATGGCTATTTGCGGTCAAGCAAAGGATGAGACCGTTAGTATAGTGGTAGTTACGAGTACCGATAGTGATTTTAAACAGGCGACGCATGAAGAAGTTTTAGACCTCTTTATGGGTAAGAAGCGCGCACTCTCTGACGGACGCGCGGCGTTCCCATTGGATATTGAAAATGAAAACGGTCTTAAACAAGGCTTCTATGAACGATTAACTGGATTAAGTCTGGCAAGAGTTAATGCTTACTGGTCTAGGATTAAGTTTACTGGAAGAGCTAGACCACCGCTATCTATGAGTTCTAGCGAGAATGCTATCTCTTATCTAAAGCAGAATCCAGGTAGTGTTACCTATTTATTTTCATATCAGTTAACACCAGAACTAACTATATTGTACCAATTTAATGAATAAAAGAAGCTTATTAACGCGACTTGCAGTTGTTATTGTTTTCGCAGCACTGGCGATAGGGTTCATCTCGTCTCAAATATTCTATCGAGTAACTTATCTATCTGAGCTGAACTCAGCCGAAGAAAGTATCGAAGAGCTTATCACAACAATATCGTCAACGGCATCGATAGCGGCTTATCTAGAAGACGAAGGGCTAGCAAAAGAAGTTGTTGAAGGTTTGGAAAAAAACCGTACAGTACAAGCGGTAAAATTTTCGAGTAGTAAATTTCGTCTAGGTACATTAGATGAGTCAAATGAAAAAGTGTTAACATTCAGTATTAATCATCCTTTTATTGCTACTGAAACAATTGCAAAGATAGAAATACTCCCAGATATTTCCTTTATTGAGTCGAAAGCTAGAGCTATCAGTTTTGACAATATATTAGTTATCAATACACAGGGAATTGTAGTGACTATTGTTGCAATTATAATTCTGTTTTTTATTGTCACGCAACCTATGAGCAAAATTGCTCGCGAACTCAATGCTATCGAGCCCGGTGATAGTCGTCGAGTAAACATGCCAAGATTCAACATTGAAAGCGAACTCGGATCGCTAGTTTTGGATATCAATAAGCTACTTGCAAGGGCGGAAACACAAATTCGAGAGGAGCGAGAATTAAGAAAGGAGATTCAATCATTGGAGCGGCGTTTTCGAATGTTGTTTGAAAACTCTGTTGCTCCTATCGTTTTAATTGAGCCAAAAGGAACGTTAACACTCTCTAACCATGCTTTCTCGGAATTATTGCTTAAGTGTGGAATGAAAATGCGTAAAAATTTCGGCGAATTTATGTCAATTCTATTTAAAGATTCTAAGGGATTTGTTGAAGAGGTTGAGTTATCTATTTTTAAAGAAGGCTTTTACATCGGAGAGCATCAAGTTAATGTCGATGATGATGTGCCAATATGGATGCAAATAATAATAAATTCAGTGAGATCTGACGATAGTCGCGTTTACTATTTGATGACATTTAATGATATTACACAACGTCGCAAAGAAATAGATGTGTTAAACGTAAAAGTTGATAAAGATAATTTGACAGGTGTCTTTAACCGGAGTTTTGCAGAGCGAATTGTGAATAACCTAATTAAGGATAAGCAGAAGTTTTGTTTGATGTTGTTCGATTTGAATGATTTTAAGCCGGTCAATGATAACTACGGACATTCGGTAGGTGATGCGCTACTAGCTTTTTTTGCAAAATCACTATCACTAGCTGTGAGGAATGATGATTATGTTGTTAGATGGGGTGGAGACGAGTTTGTACTGATTGCTAAGCTTGAGAATAAAAATCAAGTAGAGAGAGTAATTAATAAAATATATGAACAAATAGCTGGCGGCTTAGTTCTGGCTAAAAATGATGATTCGATCATTCCAAGATTTTCAGTAGGCGTTGCTTTTTTCCCAAGTGACGGGTCAAGTCTAAAGGAGCTATATCATCATTCTGATCTCGCAATGTATCGAAGTAAGGAGCAAAAGTCACACTTTGTTGAAGTTGATAAAGGAATACTTCCTGTTACTTACTACAGCGATATCTACGGTGAGAGCGATGAAGTTTAAGCAAAATGTATTTCGATCATTGCTTTTTTTGCAAAGCGATGTTGAAAAGGAAGTTTTTATTAAGGGATTGCTTAAGATACTAATGATCCTTACTATTCTGATAGTTTTGAATTCACTGTTGTTTCTAGAAGGCCGATTTTTAATAGAAATGACAATCTTGTTTTTTCTATTTGCATTTCTTCACTGGTTTTCCTCTGGCGACACGGCAAGTATGTCGGTCATCATACTTATGTGGGTTGCTGTTATCTTCGCTTCATATATTGCATGGCAACTCAACGGAATTAATGCGACCGTTATCTTAATTTACCCATGCATATTTATTTTCTCTTATATGCTTAGTGGTTGGCTAACTACCTTTTTTCTTACATGTTATATGATTGTTAGTCTGTATTTTTTTGTTATGGCAGATATAGCTGGATTAGGTTCTGGTTATGATATAAGTGAGGAGTCACCTTGGGGGAAGGTTAATAATATCGTTATTATTTTGAGCGTTTATGGCGCAGGTATGTTATTTGTTTCTCGCATGTTTACTAAAGTAGTGGGGCGTCTTTCTCAAGAGATAAATAGAAGCAAAGAGTTGGAAGAAGAAGCGAATATTAAGCTCGAAAGAGATGCTCTAACCCTAATGCCTAATATCAATCGAGCTGAAAAAGATTATACATATCTGAATTCAAAAGTGGATGTTATCAATCGATTAGCGTTTGTGACATTGGATATTAATAACTTTAAAGTCATCAATTCAACTCTTGGGCATGTGGTTGGTGATCAAGTTTTGCTTTCAATCAAAGATAAGTTGCAATCTCTGAATGAGAGTAATGCTAATATATATCGCCTTTCAGGAAGCGAGTTTATGTTTTTTCGATTCTTCACTGATCATTATCAACTAGAAGAGTTTTCCGAGCATATACTAAGAGCTTCTCAAGATGTATTAAAAGTTTCTGATTATGAAATTGAACCTATTTGTAGTATCGGGATTTCGATTGCACCAACTGATGGTCATGAGTTTTATGATTTACGGAGAAAATCCCATACTGCATTAATTCAAGCGCATGAAACGGGCGGAGGAAGTTATGCATATTTCGATGCTCGATTTGAAGCTGCAATTCATCGTAAACTATCGTTAGTTCGCGAAATGAAATTGGCGCTACCTGCAAATGAGTTCGTTTTGTTTTTTCAGCCGATCATCGATTTGCACTCACGAAGATTAGTTGGTGCAGAAGCTTTAGTTCGATGGCAACGTTCCGATAGTAATTTAGTTTTCCCCGATGAATTTATTGCTTTAGCAGAAGAGTCAGGGTTTATCAATGAACTAGGGGAGTGGATAATTAGAAAAGCATGTGAGAGTTGTCGTCAATGGAATAGCCAGGGCTTTGAAGGCATTAATGTTGCTATAAACCTATCTCCCATTCAGTTCCGTAAGGGAAACCTACAGAAGGTTATTGCTGAAGCTGTACAGACTAATGGACTTGAGTTCAGCAATATTACACTTGAGATTACGGAATCGTTGTTTATCGATGAAATGGAATACACCCAAGCGCAAATCAATAATATAGTGGAAATGGGATGTCAGTTTGCGGTAGATGACTTTGGCGCGGGTTACAGCAACCTTAATTATCTAAATTTATTTAACGCGAAAAAGTTAAAAGTTGATATGTCTTTTATTCGCCACATTGCTGAATCGGAGACTGACCGACACATTGTTGAGGCGATTGTAAAAATGTCGAGTGCTCTTGGTTTAGAAAATGTTGCCGAGGGGATTGAAAATAAGGAAAGTGCCGAAATACTTAAACAATTGGGTTGTCACTTTGGCCAAGGCTATTATTGGTCTAAACCATTACCGCTCGATTCTTTTATGCAATGGATTATTCAGTATCAAGAGGAAAGTTTTTGAAATTGCATTATTTTTTATTAACCAAAACCTGATTAGACAATTATCCTGCATTATCCGATTTAAGAGCAACTGACCTATTGTGGTATATAAACCAAAAAGCCCGCTGTTTCTGCGGGCTTTTGGTATTTTAGCTCAATCGATTTGTTAGCTATCTGTTTGAGTATGAGATTCTATTGATGCCTTAGCCATTGGACTTTGGCTGGATGATGAAGCTCGTTCAACGTTCACAGCTTGTGTGATCGGTGGTGTTAAATCGAGAGGTTTAGCCACAAACTCAACTGGCTTTAATTCTCCAATTGAAGCAGGCTTCGCCATCGGAGCTGAGGCAGCGCCCGTTGTATGAGCGGTTGCTGTAGGCTTTATTTCTGTCGCTGAGGCGTTTTCTTTAACTGCTTTCACTGTTTCGACGACAGGCGCAGTTTCAGCTACTGGGGCTTTTTCGACCGCTGGTGCTGCTTCAGCCACCGGCTTTGCTTCCGCCGCAGGGGCTTTTTCAACCACCGGCGCTGCTTCCGCCGCAGGGGCTTTTTCAACCACCGGCGCTGCTTCCGCCGCAGGG
>JABXHQ010000028.1 GCA_013373545.1 Gammaproteobacteria bacterium | reverse complement strand
ACCAACTGAGCTAAGGGCCCTTTTTCTTTTGCTTGCTAGGTTTTACAGCAAGCTCGCAGTGTTGCTGAAATTTTGCTCTAATGATGGAATACGAGCGTATACTCTGCGAGAAGAGGGCGAAGTTTACGGTAAAATGCCCCTTGATTCAATCCTCGCCCGCACGCGACTAATAAGATTGTAATGAAATGTAAAACTAACTGCCAGTAAGGCTAGAATCCTTTATTCTTGGCCAAGGTTTAATTTGAGAAAGATCCCTTATGTCTGAGCACTCTTCAGAGCCAAAAGCTTACGAAACTCCAGCGCCCTGGGTAGCACACTTTTTTGTTACCTTGGCGATTTTAGGCCTCGCTTTGCTTATTCTGTTTGGGCTGCTTTCGAGCAAGCCACAAGCGCGTAAGTGGGGTGAACGACCGGCACCGAGCGTAGCGGTCGAAATTGCCGATTTAACACCGCAATCCTATCAGGTGTGGGTTGAATCTTATGGTAGTGCTGCAGCACTTACGCAAACCCAGTTGGTCTCCGATGTGAACGGCCGAGTGATTGAAGTGTCGCCGAATATCCGCTCGGGCTCAGCGTTTAAAAAAGATGAAGTGCTGCTCCGGCTAGACAATCGTGATTATAAAATCGAAGTTGATATTGCGGCATCGAATGTTGCCGATGCTGAAGTGGCTTATTTGCAAGAATTGGCGCAAGCGGAGCTGGCGGAAAAAGAATGGAATATACGGCCGCAAAATGAAGCGGCGCGCGAATTAGCATTACGTAAACCGCAAGTGGCGGCCGCGAAGAAAGCCTTAGAAGCCGCAAAAGCTCGATTGGCGAAAGCGAAGTTGAACCTTGAGCGCACCGAAGTGCGTGCGCCGTTCGATGGTAAGGTATTACGCCAACTGGTTGATCTTGGGCAGGTAATTAGTCCTTCACAAGCGATTGCCGAAATCTACTCGACCGATAAAGTTGAAGTGCGTTTGCCGGTGAAGATGGCCGACTTAGCGCACTTAAGCTTGCCGGACGAGCGTGATGTCGCTGGCGCAAAGGTGCTGTTCGAAGGGGAAATGGGTAATCAGACCTATCAATGGCAGGGGCGCTTAGTCCGCAGTGAAGGGGCGTTCGATACGGCAACGCGGATGTTGTATGTCGTTGCTGAGCTTGACCAGCCGTTTACCACCACAGAGCAACGTCCCGCGATTCGCATTGGTCAGTTTTTGCGCGCAAAGATAGCGGGTCGTCAATTGGATAATGTTTTTGTAATTCCACGTCGTGCGGTTTCACAGGATTATCAAGTGAGTATTGCGCAAGAAGGCAAACTGCAAAAACGCAAAATAAATCCACTATGGACCGATGCAGATGCGGTGGTCGTCTCGGCGGTTTCTTCTTTGGATGCCATGACTAGTCAACAAGCTAAGTTGGCGGTGCTAAGTGCGAGCGATAAATTAATCCTAACACCTACGGCGAACTTACCTTCTGGTACTCGAATTAAAGCCATTGGAGAAGAGCCCGAGCAGCTTACCGATGCTAAACCTGAAAAACAGCGAACCAAAATGTCGCAACCGACCAAAACGAAACCGACTAGCAAAGAGTCAGCAGCGACTGGCTCACTCAATAATTAATAAGGAGATTGCTGGTGATTGAATGGTTTACTCGAAACAGTGTTGCGGCCAATATTTTAATGGTCTTGGTGGTGCTTGCTGGCTTGTATACGCTGGTTAAAGAAGTCCCGGTTGATCTTTTCCCCGAGGTTGAGAATCGTGAAGTGCGCATTACCATGTCGTTGCCCGGCGCGTCCCCTCAGGAAGTGGAAGAAGGACTGACGATTAAAATTGAAGAAGCCATTCAAGACATTGAAGGGATCCGTCAATTGGTTTCTCGCAGCAGTGAGGGAGCAACATCCGTCACCATTGAAGTTGAGGAAGGCTTTAATGTTCGCGAAGTGTTGGATGAAACCAAAATTAAAGTTGATGCCATTAATAACTTTCCGGTGGAAGCTGAGCGGCCACTGGTTCAAGTTCCGTTCTGGCGCCGCGATGCCATTGGCATTGTGCTGTATGGCGATTATGACGCATTAACATTGCGCCGCATTGCGGAAGACATTCGAGATGAAGTAGCCGATCTACCACAAGTGTCACAAGCTGAAGTTGATAATACCTTAAGTTTTGAAATCTCGATTGAAATTCCTGAGTGGGCGCTGCGTAAGTACGATATCACGCTCGAGCAAGTGGCGAACGTATTGAGCCAAAATTCTCGCGATGTCTCGGCGGGAAATTTAAAAACCGAAGGTGGCGACATTTTTATTCGTAGTCGCGGCCAAGCCTATCGCGCACAAGATTTTGCCAAGATCCCCGTCTTAACTACCAATGACGGGTCGTTAATCACACTTGGCGACATTGCGATTATTCGCGATGAGTTTGAAGAAACGCCACTGCGGATGCGTTATAACGGAGTGCCTGCCGTTGAAGTCGAAGTGTTTCGTACCGGTAAAGAAAGTATCATTGAAGTGACGCAAGCGGTACGTGAATACATTGAATTCAAAAAAACGCAAATGCCGGCGGGACTTACCATTGATTACTGGCGCGATCGCAGTGAGCCCATTAAAGCCCGCTTAAAAACCTTAACCACCAGTGCGTGGCAAGGGGCACTACTGGTTATATTACTGCTCGCATTATTCTTGCGTCCGGCCGTAGCCTTTTGGGTTTGTCTCGGTATCCCGATGAGCTTTATGGGCGCTTTTATTTTAATGCCAATGTTTGGTGTGACGCTCAATTTAATGAGTTTATTTGCGTTTATTTTAGTGCTGGGCATCGTGGTCGATGATGCGATTGTCACCGGCGAGAACGTCTATGCCCATTTGCAGCGCGGCGCCGATCCCCTGCAGGCGGCAATTAAAGGCACGCAAGAAGTTGCGGTCCCAGTCACCTTTGGAATTCTCACCACTGTTGCGGCTTTCTTACCGCTAGCGTTTCAAACCGGGCGCGGCAGTTGGTATGCCACCATTCCGTTTATCGTTGTGCCGGTACTCTTGTTTTCTCTGGTAGAATCAAAGCTTATTTTACCGGCGCATTTAAAACATGTTAAACGCCGCGTCGGAGACACCTCTCGGTTAACCCAAGTGCAACAAGCGATTTCGCGCTCACTGGAAAAGTTTATTGAAAATTATTATCAACCCCTGCTAGCACTGGCAATGAAGTGGCGCTATGTCACCATAGCAATCATGATCACCATGCTAATGGTGGTTGCGGGGTTTGTGGTTAGCGGCAAGACTAAATTTATTTTCTTTCCGCGTGTGGAAAGTGAAATTGCCACGGCTACCTTGGTTATGCCGACGGGAACGGCGTTTGAAAGTACCGACCGTATTGTGGCGTTTATGACCGAGCAAGCGAAAGTATTAAAAGAAGAGTATCGTGATCCAGAAACGGGTGAGTCGGTGATCCGTAATATTTACTCGGTTAGTGGCGGCCGCAATTCTAGTACCGGACGTGTGCGTATCGAAACCGTGCCACCAGAAAAGCGAACCCTTGAAGTTTCAACTCAAGAGTTAGTCGATCAATGGCGCGACCTAATAGGCCCGGTTGCAGGGGCGGAACAACTGAATTTCCGCGCTGTGATTGGTTGGGATCGTCCGCCAATTAATATTGAACTGCGTGGTAAAGATTCGCAGTCGCTCGCTGAATTGGGTGATCAATTAAAAAATAAACTAACGGAGTTTTCAGCGGTATCGGATGTTGAAGATTCATTATCCGATGGTAAAGAAGAGCTGCAATTGGAGCTCAAACCAGAAGCACGCTTGCTGGGGCTGGATCTCAATACGGTGGCGCGACAAGTTCGGCAAGCGGTGTACGGATTTGAAGTACAACGTGTGCAGCGCGGCCGCGAAGAAGTGCGGGTCATGGTGCGCTACCCGCTGGCCGATCGGCAGTCAATTGAAACTCTCGAACAAATGATGATTCGAATTGGTCCAAATCAAGAAGTGCCCTTATGGCAAGTGGCGAATGTCTATCCTGGCTTGTCACCGACCAATATATTACGTATTGATCGCCAGCGCACATTATCGGTTACCGCCGATTTTGATAAACAAAGCGGAAACTTATCGGCAGCATTAAATGAAACCGCAGAGTTCTTACAGCAACAAATCGCAAACTATCCAGGCACCAGTTTTGAGTTTGCCGGAGAGGCACGTGATCAAGAAGAGTCAACCAACAATTTATTGATTGGCGGCTTGGCGCTGTTTATTTTAATTTACGTGTTATTGGCAATTCCATTTAAATCTTATTCGCAACCCTTTGTGGTTATTTTAGTGATACCTTTCGGTTTAGTCGGCGCGGTTTTAGGGCACTGGATCATGGGAATGGATCTAACGTTACTCAGTTTTATGGGCATGTTGGCTCTGTCTGGGGTTGTGGTGAATGACTCGCTGGTGTTGGTTGACTATATTAACCAGCGCCGCAAAGAAGGTGTCTCTTATAAAGACGCTGTGTATGAAGCCGGCGGTCGTCGTTTTCGTCCGGTACTGCTCACCTCGTTAACTACCTTTGCCGGTTTAATGCCGCTGCTATTTGAAAAGTCAACGCAGGCGCAGTTCTTAATTCCGATGGCGGTAAGCTTGGGCTTTGGAATTTTATTCGCAACTTTGATCACATTGTTTATTGTGCCAATGAACTATATGGTGATGGAAGATCTTAAAGCTTATTTCCGTCGTTATGGCCATGACATCAAATTATTGATGGTGAATACGTTCTCAATCGAGAGGAAGTAAAGCTAGTTTCATATTGCAAATAAAAAGGGAGCCTTAGCTCCCTTTTTATTTTTTTGTATTTTTATTCGTTTAATTGTCGAGCTTTTCGGCAGTACTCTTGGTTTTCAAATAGGTTAGGCTAAACTTTTCCGGCGCTAGAGGCTGGCTCCAAAAGTGCCCTTGACCAAAATCACATTTTAAATCTTTTACAATAACTAGTTCATCCGCGCTTTCAATACCTTCGGCGATAGTTTTGGCATTAATCGATTGTGCCAATTGCGTAATGGTGCGGATAATCGCTTGATTAGTTTTGTTGTGGTGTACGCCTTTCACAAATGATAGATCGACTTTAATTTTATCGGCTTTTATTTTCTGTAAATAAGATAGTGACGAGTAGCCAGTTCCAAAATCATCGATCGCAATACTAAAGCCATATTGTTGCAGTTGATGAATAGCTTTAAGCGATTGCTCGGCATTGCGCATCATAGACGACTCTGTAATTTCAAAAGCAACGTGATGCGGGTGTATATTGTAAACTTGGATCCGCTCTTCAATAAACGGCAGTAACTCATTGTCGTAAAGCTCTTGTGCCGAAAGATTAATAGCGAGCAAAAAGTTTTTCGGCAGTGTTTCTTGCACACTTAGCCAATGAAATGAATGATCAATTACTTGCTGTGTAATTTGACTAATAAGACCGGTTTGTTCAGCAAGCTCAATAAATTCTTGTGGCGGAATTTCACCTTTTTCTGGATGTTGCCAGCGGATCAACACTTCACCACCGACTATCTGTTGAGTAAATAGATCAACTTGAGGCTGAATAGTAATGTTAAACTGCGAAGTTTGAATAGCATGTTTAATATCGTATAGTAAATTTGCCTGTTGTTTGAGTGATTCGTCTTGCTCGTCGGTATAAATATTCCAGTTGCTGTGATTCTTTTGGCAGTTAAGCAGCGCTATTTGAATCTTACGATAGTTTTCCAGCAGTGAAGTATTTCCTTTGTGTAATCGGGTCGCACCAACATGCACATCTAGTGACACTTCAAAGTTCTTCAATGTAATGGGCGTTAAAGCAAACTCCACGAGACTTGGCAGTATCTGCTCTAGTTCTGCATGGCTATTCACTAAAAACATTAACTGATCACCCGGTAGTGTAATAAAGTACTCTTCAACTTCGGATGGTTGCTGAAAACTAACCGCCCAACTTTTGGTTTTAATATATTTTTGCAATCGGTCAATATGAGCGCGATAGATTGGCTCGAGAATATTGGGGCCGAGCAGTGCAACGAGCTCACGATAGTTGACGTTTTGAATGACTACCAGAGATAACTCAGAATTTTGCTTCTTTAGCTCGGCTAGTTGAATAGCAAACTCATTCACCAAAAACGAGTAGTTTGGTAATTTACGCTGCGGATCGATATAAGCTTTAGAAATAGCTTTTTTCTCGGCATAGCGCAGTCGGTCGGCCATTGCTACCGACAGTAGCATCAGCTCTGCCACCGCACCGATAAAAAAAGCATGCAAGGTAATAAAGTTAACCGGAATAAAATGACTGTGAGCGGCGATGCCGACTGCTGCGCCAATGATCACACAAAACCAACTGACTAGAAAATATCGCGCTGGTCGAAAGCCATTTTTTAAAGCCAGTACGCCGAGTGCAATTCCAAACCCCGAGGCAACAAATTGATAAAGCATAAATATTGGTAAGGTATAGTACTCAGGTAGCCACAGTGTAATCAAAACGCCTATTGGTGTGATGATATTGATGATGTTGAGAAAAGGATGCAGTTGAGTGGCGTTAACCGGTGTGATTAAAAACACGCGAGCAAACTGAAGTGCACTCCAAATTAGCAACATGTTCATTGGCATAATGCTTTGCGCTAATGTTACTTGCCAACTAATCGGCCATAACAGAAAGCCAAAACCGTGCAACGCGGAAAAATAGATAAAGGAAAGTCCATGAAACAGTAGATACCATAAATAGGTTCTACCTGGATTCAGTGAATAAACAAAGACGTTATACAGAGCCAGTGCAATCAGCAAGGTGATAGCGCCACCCCAGAATAAAAAATTTAGCCGCGACTTCTTATCAAATTCATGTTGGTCCAGTAGCTTCATTGGCACAACGGCTGGTCCATCGTTTTGCTTGCGCACCAGAACTGTTATGGATTGTCCGTCACGGATAGAAACTGGCGCATACACGCCTTCATAGCTAAGCCGATTTTCCCGTTGTTGGTTAAGGCCGAGCGGGTAATGGGCAATTAGCTCACTGTCGCTGAAAAGATAAACATCGAGGTGACGAATATAATAAGTATCAAACGTTAAATAATAAGTACGTGCAGTCGACTCTGAAAAATCACCGCTTAAAGTGAAGCGGTGCCAAAAAGCGTATCGGCTAGGTTTTAACGATTCAGCGAATTGTTGATAACTAAATCGTTCAGAGTGAAACGCTTCTTGCGCGGAAGTTTCCAGTGATGACTTCTGCGTCGGTAAGCTTTCCGTTAACGCTTGCAGGGTGAAGTTATCGGTTATGCGGATGTGATGCGGTGCGGTTAAATTTTCATTAGCATATGCAAAGTGCGGAGCCAATGTGATCACAAAGGCCCAAAAACTTATAAAGAGAATCCATCGTTGATTCATGCGCAGGTAGTTGCAGTTAAAAAAAACTCCGCAACAGCGGAGTTTTTTGATTATTGCTCGTCAAGAAAGCTGCGTAATTTTTCTGAGCGAGAAGGATGACGTAATTTACGTAATGCTTTCGCTTCAATTTGTCGAATACGCTCTCGGGTAACGTCAAATTGCTTACCGACTTCCTCAAGTGTATGGTCTGTATTCATATCGATACCGAAGCGCATACGTAGCACCTTCGCTTCTCGAGCAGTTAGACCTGCTAAGACATCTTTAGTGGCTTCGCCAAGGCTGGTAGCCGTTGCCGAATCTACCGGAGACTCTTGCGTCGAGTCTTCGATAAAATCACCTAAATGCGAATCTTCATCGTCACCAATCGGCGTTTCCATTGAAATGGGCTCTTTGGCGATTTTTAACACTTTACGGATTTTGTCTTCTGGCATTTCCATGCGCACTGCGAGTTCTTCCGGTTGCGGTTCGCGTCCCATTTCTTGTAGCATTTGACGTGAGATACGATTCAACTTGTTGATCGTTTCAATCATGTGTACCGGAATACGAATCGTACGCGCTTGGTCAGCGATGCTGCGAGTAATTGCCTGACGGATCCACCAAGTGGCGTAGGTCGAGAATTTATAACCACGGCGATATTCGAACTTATCAACCGCTTTCATCAAACCAATATTACCTTCTTGAATCAAGTCGAGGAACTGCAGTCCACGATTGGTATATTTTTTTGCAATCGAGATTACCAAACGTAAGTTGGCTTCAACCATTTCTTTTTTCGCACGGCGTGCTTTTGCCTCACCGATGCTCATGCGGCGATTGGTTTCTTTGAATTCCGCAATCGAAAGGTTGGTATCTTCTTCAATGGCTAATAATTTGTTCTGACAACGAATCACATCTTCAGCAACCATTTCCAAGGAGTCGTGATAGCTCACATCTTTGGTTAAGTGCGAGTTCAACCACTTGGTATTGGTTTCATTGCCTGGGAATTCGGAGATGAAGGTTTTACGCGACATCTTGCCCTGATCAACGACCAACTTCATGATCAATCGTTCTTGTGTGCGCAGCGCATCCATTTTGTTGCGCATTTTAGCCGTTAAGCGGTCGAATTCTTTTGGCAGTAATTTAAACTGCATGAATTGTTCTTGCAGTTCAGTAACTTGCTTCTGCGCAGTTTTATGGGCGCGACCATACTTACGGATCGCATTGACCGTTTTTTCGTGTTGCTTGCGTAAAGCGGCAAACTTCTCTTGTGCTTCTTCCGGATCCGGCCCTAAATCTTCTTCGCTGCTGTCATCATCATCGTCATCGTCCTCTTGCTCATCTTCGGGTACTTCTGAGCCAACGTGCGTTCCGCCGATAATAATGTCATCGTCTTCGGTGCCGTCGCTGAAACCGGTAATGATATCGGATAGCTTAATCTCGCCGGCTAAGTAGCGGTCGTAATCGTCGAGTAAGGTCTCAACCGTGGCTGGGTATTCGGCAATCGCAACGGCAACCTCGCGGATCCCTTCTTCGATACGCTTCGCAATATCGATTTCGCCTTCGCGGGTAAGCAGCTCAACGGTACCCATTTCGCGCATATACATGCGCACAGGGTCGGTGGTGCGACCAAAATCAGAATCAACACTGGCAAGTGCAGCCGCTGCTTCTTCAGCCGCTTCTTCATCTGCGACGGAATCGGCCATTAACAGCGCATCAGCGTCAGGGGCCGATTCAAAAACTTGGATGCCCATATCATTAATCATGCGAATAATGTCTTCAACCTGATCCGGATCGACAATATCCGGCGGCAAATGGTCATTCACCTCGGAGTAGGTTAAGAAACCTTGCTCTTTACCACGAGCGATTAATAGTTTAAGTTGGGACTTCTGTGACTGGCTGGACATCTCGTTCGACATTCAGTTACGACCTTTTAACGGTTAAATTCAAGTATTCAAAAGCGCAGGTACGGACATAAGACAATAAAAAACCGCCGCGTTGCACACGAAACACGCAATTATACACAGTGTAGCCCGTCTCGGGCAAATTTGCTGGGTGCCAAATAGCAAATAAATTCTACTTCAACTCAAGTAATAACGATTGATACTCGCGCTTTTCTTCCGCTGACAAGGGACCGCGTTGACTGCGTGCTTGTAGCTGCTCGAAGCGCTGCGTCTTATAAGCTTGGTTGAGTCGTTGCATAATGTCGGCGAGTTCTTGTGACTGACCGACCTCGGGCGTAAGTAACTCTTCACTTGCTAATTTGACTAAATGAGGCTGGACGGATGTGCCGCGCCAGTGCTCAATGATTGCGCCGACGGTAATGTTGGGGTTAGTTTGTAAAATTTCAATCATTTCACAGAGAATTTCATTCCCGGGCTGATTTAATTCGCGCAACCAGTCGCACGGCGGCACCTCTGTGACCAAAGTCGGGCGCTGCAGCAGTAAAGTGATTGCGCGGCGGATTGGCGTCAATTGACTAATGTTTGGCAACGATGCATGACTGGTTGGTAAAGACTTACTCTTACTATCGGTCTCTTTCTCTGGCGCCTGTTTGGTATCGTTCGGCATTACGAGTAATTGTTTAAGGCGCTCTTCGGATAATTCGACCTGCAAGGCAAGTTGCTGCAAAAATCGCTCGTGATGAATCGGATCTTGAATAAGGGCGAGAAACGGCTTGGCTAAATTTGCCAATTGGCCGGGGCCTTCAAAAGTATTCATATCGACTTGGTTACGTAAATAGTCGAGTAAAAACTCAAAGATTGAGGGCGCTGCGAGCGCTTGCTCAGTAAACGCTTCGGCGCCTATCTGGCGTACTTGAGTGTCTGGATCTTCGCCATCGGGTAAAAACATTACTCGAATATCGCGATTATCACGCACTAGTGGTAATGCGTGATTGAGGGCACGCAAAGCGGCATCGCGCCCGGCGCGATCACCATCAAAACAAAAAATAATCTTTGGACAAACTCGAAACAGCTGTTGAATATGGGTGCTACTGGTCGCGGTGCCGAGGGTGGCAACCGCATTGCGTAAGCCAAACTGCGCCAAAGCCACTACATCCATATAGCCTTCAACCACTAATGCCCAGTCATTTTTGCGCTGAAATTGACGCATTTCATAGAGCCCGTAAAGCTCTTGTCCCTTATGAAAGATCTCGGTTTCGGGGGAGTTTAGGTATTTTGGCTCGCCCTTATCAATCACGCGGCCACCAAAAGCGATCACTCGGCCGCGTCGATCACGAATCGGGAACATCAAGCGGTCGCGAAAGCGGTCATAACGATTATTGTCTTTCTCAATCAACATACCGCAGTCGACCAAGCTTTTATTAATGCTTTGGTCGTGGCCAAACAGCGCTTGCAGCGAGTGCCACTCGTCGGGTGCAAAGCCTAAGCCATAATCACGCGCGATTTCACCACTGACCCCGCGAGCTTTTAGATAGCCGACCACGCGGTCACGGTGCTTGGGCTGCTTGAGTTGCTGCTGATAGAACTGCGCGGTTTGCCCCATTAAGCTGTATAAATCGTGTTGCCATTGACGTTGTGGTTGCTGACTGGCCGCTTCGCGCGGGACTTCTAGCCCTTGTGCGTGGGCGAGATCCTCTATCGCATCGACAAACTCTAAGCCGTCATACTCCATAACAAAGCTAACAACATTTCCGGTGGCGCCGCAGCCAAAGCAGTAATAGAACTGCTTGTCCGGTGAAACGGAAAAACTGGGGGTTTTTTCATTGTGAAAAGGGCAGCAGGCTTGATAGTTTTTGCCGGCCCTTTTTAACGTAATACGGCGCTCGATGACCTCAACAATATCACTGCGGTTGATCAAATCATCAATAAAAGACTTAGGTATGCGTCCGGCCATAATCACTTCGGC
This sequence comes from Gammaproteobacteria bacterium, assembly GCA_013373545.1. Classification (GTDB taxonomy): domain Bacteria; phylum Pseudomonadota; class Gammaproteobacteria; order Enterobacterales; family Kangiellaceae; genus Pleionea. Next base: position 46,880 of record JABXHQ010000028.1, on the reverse strand, counting down.
TAACAATTAAGAGCGCTATTATGCCGATGTCTTTGCGCTTTGCAAAGTAGGCGAGTTAAATCCTTTGCAAGCGGCATGTCGGTTCATTGTGAACTACACTTAGTAGCGTATTGCATTTTGAAATGACTGTGACCGGTAAATGTGGGGGCCTTAACGGATGTCGGCCAAAATAATGTTTGAGCGTCGAGTAATTCTAGTACTCTCGGCTGTTGGGGCTATCGCGGTACTGCCATTTGCGGTGATACGCCTGTGGCAAGCTGATTGGGCCATTGCGGTGCTTGACTCAATTGTTAGCAGTGTTTTCATTGGCGTATTCTTTTATGTCTGGTTTACCCAAAAAACCACCATTCCTGGCGTCATTCTATCTATTTTTTTTCTTCTGACCGCGGTTCTTACTGTGGTGTTAAAAGGACCCCAAAATACGGCGTGGCTCTATCCCTCAATGGTTGGCGTGTTCTTTTTGGTGGGGCGCAAATGGGGCGTTGTGGTTAATGTTATTGCCATTGCCGTGATGCTGACCATTACCTGGAACGATTTTGCGCCGGTAGCACGTTTAACCTTGTTGCTCAGTACCTTGGCTACCAATGCTTTCGCCTATGTATTTGCCTTGTCGACGGCAAAGCAACGCAAGTTGTTGGCGGAACAGGCGCGTCGCGACAGCCTTACAAAGGCGCTGAATCGGCGGGCATTTGAAGAGCAGCTCGCTTGGTTAGTCAGTGTTCATCAGCGGATCCATTCGGCTCCGGAACTGATTATCTTCGATATCGATCATTTTAAAGCGATTAATGATGAGTATGGTCATGATCAAGGGGATCGGGTGCTGATTCAGTTAACTCGAGTGATTGAGTCGCGCCTACGCATTACCGATCAGCTGTACCGAATTGGTGGGGAAGAGTTTGCCATTTTACCGCTCGAAACACGCCCCAATTACTCGGGCTGTTTAGCTGAAGAGCTGCGCGAAATTGTTGCGGCCACCGAGCTGCTCCCACACCGTTCAATTACTATTTCTGCGGGTGTAGCGGCCCATGAACTGGATGAATCCGTGGAGCAATGGTTTAAACGTGCCGACCAAGCCTTGTATCGCGCCAAAGCCGCGGGGCGTAATTGCGTTGAAGTAGCTCCGAAACAAACGCATGATAGCGGGATTAAACACAAACGACAGGCATAAAAAAAGCGCATGACTGCGCTTTTTTGAATCAGGATATAAGCTTAACTGAGTTGCGCTTTGATCTTACCACTAACGGCACCCATATCGGCGCGACCTTGTAATTGTGGTTTTAAGATAGCCATTACTTTTCCCATATCACGCATTGACTCTGCACCTGACTGGGCGATAGCGGCAGTAATCAGCTCGGCAATTTCTTCATCCGTTAACGGTGTTGGTAAAAAGTCAGACAAGACTTCAATTTCGGCTTGCTCGATAGCAGCCAATTCTTCTCGTCCAGCTTCTTGGAAAGCTTTGATGGATTCACGGCGTTGTTTAACCATTTTATCAAGGATGGCAAGAACGGTGTCGTCTGCAACATCTTCAACGCGGTTATCCACTTGGTACTGTTTAATTGCTGCGGTGAGGAGACGAATGGTGCCAAGACGATCTTTCGCCTTGGCACGCATCGCATCTTTCATCGCATCGTTGATTTTATTCAATAATGCGGCCATATGCTAAAGGTCCTAATCTAATTAAAAATCAAATTAGTACATACGCTTGCGGCGTATAGTCTCACGAGACACTTTTTTAGCATGACGCTTAACAGCTGCCGCTTTTTTACGCTTGCGAACAGAGGTTGGCTTCTCGTAATGTTCGCGACGACGAACCTCAGCCAATATACCTGCTTTTTCACATGAGCGCTTAAAACGACGTAGAGCTACGTCAAAAGGCTCGTTTTCCTTTACCTTTACGCTTGGCATGAAAAATCACCACCTTAAATAGTTGGATTGTTTAAATACCTTAAAACCACACCTGCGATTTTAAGACCCCAATAAAGGGGGCGCCGATCTTAATGGGTTTTGCACAATAATGCAAAAATTATGGACAATTTACGACCAACTGCAGTACAAAGGCGCCTAAAATTAAACTATCGAGTAGTTAAACCACCGAAATTCGGTGCCAAGGAGTCTTTATATGTCGAATTCCGACTGGCAGGCGCGCGAGCGAGAGCGACTTAACCACTTGTCGGATCGGGTGGTCGCCATCGGCAGTCAGCTGCAAGTCTTATCTCAATTGGCGTGGCCGTTGAGTGTGAAGCAGGCCTTTTTTGCTGCGCGCGCCGAGCAGTTGCCCGAGGTTAACTACCCAAGCTTTGCGGCTCAAGGTGCGATTGAGCCGTTACAACAGGTGGTGGCAGATCTAGGCGATACCCCGGTAGATGATTGGATTCGAGATACCTGCAATACTTTAATTTTAACCGCTCAAATGCTCGAAGCTCGCGGCACTCAGCAATTTTTTGAGTGCTCCAAAATTATTTATGGCGCGCCGACGGATCGGCTAAAAGATGAAAAGTCGACCGCACTGGATTTAGCGCAACAGTACCTTAACATTCTTAAACCAATTTCTACCATGGCATTGGGCGAGCCGCCGCAGGCGTGTATTTTAGCCGAAACGCTGGCGACACAAATGCGTGCGGCGACCAGCGCAATGTTTGGTAAAGAAGCGCCTGAGATCCAAGTAGTGGAAGACTTATCCGCTAATGCACTGGCCAGTTCAGAGCGCGTTCGGATCCGGCGCACCGCGTGTTTTTCCGAGAACGATATTCAACAACTTATCGAACACGAAATTTATATTCATGTGGCCACGATTTTAAACGGCAAAACGCAGGGGAATATTAGTTTATTGGCGTTATCGCATCCCGGTGCCACCAAAACGCAGGAAGGACTGGCGGTGTTTGCGGAGTTTATTACCGGCACTTTGGATCTCGATCGCATGCGACGGTTAGCGGATCGTGTGGTTGCGATTCAGCAAGCTATCGATGGCGCCAGTTTTATTGATGTCTATCGATACTTTTTAGCGAAAACCGATAATCCCGAGCAAAGCTTTGAGAATGCACGGCGCGTTTTTCGCGGAGGGGTAGTTTCGGGCGGCGCGCCATTTACTAAAGACATTGTCTATCTGGATGGACTGCTTCGGGTGCATAATTTCCTCCGTGCGGCGGTAAAAATGGGTCGCGCCGATTGCATTCAGCTGTTATTTGCCGGACGTTTGGATTTAGAAGATTTACCGGTGCTGTCATACTTGCGCGCGCTTGGGATGTGTCAACGGCCACGTTTTCTTGCGCCTTGGGCAAAAGATTTACGTTATTTGCTGTGCTATTTATCTTACTCGTCATTTCTTAATTCAATTGATATGTCGAAAGTTAGTGCTCATTACCGCGAGTTATTAGCCAATGTCGGAGAAGTGGTTTAACCATTAGCACTGTCGAACGCTATCGCAAGTAGTGTATAATCGCGCCGTTAGTACGCCACTCGCGTTGTGTTTGGCGCGTGCGCTGCTAACCAATAACCTCATTGTGTGAGGTTATAATGAGAATTTCTTCTCCGTGACAAGGGGTGCCGACTCAACTTGAGTCTGCTGAGATGCTAACGCGAACCCTGTGAACCTGATCCGGGTAATGCCGGCGTAGGAATAGTCATGGTCTGGCAGATGCGTGTAAATGCTTCTCCCTTCCTTGGTTACCGCCTCCGGATCTCTAATGTTTTTTTGGTGTTAGAGTAAAATGAAAAATCAATTAGTTAGTTTATTCGCTGTTATCTGCAGCGCATCTTTATTGGCTGCTGAAAAAGCGCCAAGTGCTGAGAATGCAGCTACCGATCAAGATCCCACCGCCGATAACCGGTTAGTTGTAAAATCGCAGTGGCGTGAGCAGGCGCCCAATAAAGTGGCTGGAAGTTTACAAGTCATTGATCAACAAGATATCGAGCAGCGTGATGCAAAGCATTTAGAGCAACTGCTTAATCGCATTGCCAATATTAATTTTAATACGGGTGCTAATCGCGGACGCTTTGTACAAATTCGTGGTATCGGCGAGCGCAGTCAGTTTCAAGACCCAATCAATCCAAGTGTGGCCTTTTATCTTGATGGTATCGATCTGTCGGGGATCTTAGGGGGCGCAACTTTATATGACATCGCGCAAGTTGAAGTGTTGCGTGGACCGCAAGGTGCACGATTCGGCGCCAGTGCATTGGCCGGAGCCATTTACGCAACTTCGGAAGCGGCTACTTCTGAGCGCAGCCGTTTCGACTGGACGTTAGCGGAATACAATACTGCGTCTGTGGGTGTAGCGACAGGCACTCAGTTAAATGACAGCAGCGCACTGCGTCTTTCACTGCATCATTTGTCCAGTGATGGTTTTATCCAAAATGAATTTTTACAACGTGATGATACTAACAATCGTGATGAACTTACCGCGCGACTAAAGTACCAATACCAACCCAGTAATGATCTTACATTTGATTTTGCTTGGCATCATTTAGATATTGATAATGGTTACGATGCTTTTTCACTCGATAATGATCGTAATACACGCTCAGATGAGCCCGGGTTTGATCGTCAATTCACCGATGCGCTAAGTTTTTCTACCCGCTTTAGTGGGTTGGAGAAAATTGCGATGGAGTTTCACTTAGCCTTTGCAAAATCTGAAATTGATTATGGTTACGATGAAGATTGGACATATGCCGGTTTTCATCCGGACGGTTACAGTTCTTTTGATCGATATTATCGTGAGCGCCAAAGCAGTAACTTAGACTGGCGTTGGTTATCGAAAGCTCCTCAACGATTATTAGGCGGTAACACTGATTGGGTGTTTGGATTGTACTTTAAAAATGAAGATGAAGATCTGATCCGTCAGTATACTTATCTTGCTGATCCTTTCACCTCGGCTTACGCCACATCTACTCAGGCTATTTATGGTGAGTTTACCACTGAATATAATCCACAATGGAGCACCACCTTCGGCGTGCGCGTTGAACAGCGAGAGCTGGATTATAGCGATGGTGGCTTTATTGCAAGCGACGACGCCACCATGGTCGGAGGCAAGTTAGGGGTACAGTATGCGATTGATGAACGGGCGATGTTCTACACCCTGTTAGCACGTGGCTTTAAAGCCGGTGGCGTTAATCCGCAGGTACAATTAGCGCCCGCGTTACGAACTTTTGATAGTGAAAAAAACTGGAATCTTGAGCTGGGTTATAAACGACAACTCGATAACGGTCATCTGCGCATTGCGCTATTTAATATGAAACGTGAAGATCAGCACACCAAGCAATGGCAGATTTTTACCCGTCCTGATAACACTCAAGGGTTTATTGGTTATGTTGGCAACGTTGATAATGGATCGAATCAAGGCGCTGAAATTGAATGGCAGTGGCGCGCTTTACCCGAACTGCATTTTGATTTAGCGCTCGGCTTTTTAGACGCAAAGCTCGATGTGATTAATCGAGATGAAACTACCCAAGTTTTTGATCGTGATGCAGCGCAAGCGCCAGCCTATACCTATTCATTAACTTCGCGTTGGTTGATCAATTCCGAGTTTAGTAGTCAATTAATTTTCGAAGGCAAAGATGATTACTATTTTTCAGATACTCATGATGAACGTTCAACGGCGGTTAGTCTAGTGCATTGGCGCTTCACTTATCAGGCGCAAGATTGGTCGCTAGCGCTATTCGTGCATAACCTTACCGATGAAGACTATTACACGCGTGGATTTGGTGGGTTTGGTAATGATCCTCGCGATGGCTATACCAGCAAACCTTACTACCAACTAGGTGATCCGCGCCAAGCTGGCGTTACTTTCAACTATACTTTTTAAGCTTAAAAAAACTAGATTGACGCGGGCGTGTTAGGCGCCTGCGTTGCTGCCATTAGAGGTGTCTTATGATTTTATCTGTTGAAATGAGTTTGTACCCGTTGAAAGAGGGATACCTACCCGATATTCAAGGTTTTATCGATTATTTGCATAGCGTTGCTGATTTGTACGTTAAAACCAATAATATGAGTACCCAAGTTTGCGGAGATTATGATGTGGTAATGAATTTATTAACCACCGGGCTTAAACCCATCATGGCGCAACAGTTTAAAGCCATTTTAGTTTGTAAGTTTTTAAATTCTGATATTCGCGAAGGGCAGTATGCCCAATGATTGAGCAGTGGCTTGCGCAATCTTTATGGGAATGGATTGCGGTTATCTTATCGATTGCTTACGTCGTGTTAGCCGCCAATGCTAATCGTTGGTGTTGGCTTTGTGCTTTTTTAAGCACAGCGATTTTTACGGTCCTTTTTTTTGATGTGAACTTACTGCAAGAAAGCGCTTTAAATGTTTATTATTTAGTGATGGCGGTTTACGGTTATTGGCACTGGCAAGATCAACAAAATGATGAGCAGCGGCCGGTGATACGTTGGCCACTTAAAAAACACCTATTCGGCGCGTCAATATGTTTAGTGGTGGCGAGTGTTTCGGCGGTTATTGCGGATCATATTTTGGGCTCTGATTTTCCATATCTTAATGCCTTTACCGTTTGGTTTGCGGTCTACACTACTTATTTAGTTGCGCGCAAAGTTCTCGAAAATTGGCTATTCTGGATCATCATCAATCCATTATCGGCGTATATGTTTTGGCATAAAGAAATGTATGTCACGGTCGCGTTAATGGCAGTGTATTTTATTATGTCTTGGTATGGGTTATGGCAATGGTATCGAATTTGGCGGCAGCAAAATGAATCCCGAGTGGCTGCAGCAACTCATTGATGCGAGCTTTATCGCGGCGACGACACAAGTCATAGAGCCGCTAGCAAGCGTGACCAATCAATGCTGGCGAGTAAGTACAACGCTCAGTGACAAAGAGCAAGCCTTGAGTCGTCAAAATGAACCCGACTATGCACCCTCCAGCAATGGACAGTTTGAATGCGTGGTGAAAATATTTAGTCGTGATGAGGTTGCGGTAAAGTTTTCCCAGCTGATCCGTAAAACGCAACAAGTGGCGCAGTTGGAGTTAACACCACCATTATTGCGTGTCGATGAGCAGCAACGGGCTGTATTAATGCCGTTTCGTCGTTCGCCGACTTATTTCACTGCGAACCTACCCACCGAGCAAAAAATTGAACATCTCGCAATGCATCTGGCGACTTTGCATCGCCAGCCATTAAACTTTCCTGAATTTTCCGTCGCCGACGATATTCAACACTATTGTTCGGCGTTAGCTCAATCGTCGCCACTGCTTGCTCAATTCCAGCAGTTGCCAACATTAACCGGTGACCAGTCATTGGTTCCCTGCCATATGGATCCGTCATTAAATAACCTACTCGCCAATGGTGAGTGGCTCGATCTCGAGTTTGCTCGTTTGGCGCCGCCATTATTCGACTTAGCGGCGGCGGTCACCATTAATGAATTCTCGACCGCTGAAGCGAAGCAATTGTTTAGTGCTTATGAAAGCGCTACATTTATGCGTCACAACGCGGCGGACTTTGAACGTTTCTGTGCGTGGAGCCAGTGGTTAAATGACGCTTGGTATGCACTAAAGGGTGGCTCTGAGCCCTCCTGCTAAGCAAGGTTAAGCCGCAAGGTAATCGACTGCCTATAGGCTAAATTATGTTATGATCGAGGTGAAAAAGCGCCATCACCACCAGCCAACAAGAGAACTCTGCGCATGAATATTTTGGGTATTGAAACATCCTGCGATGAAACCGGTATTGCTATTTATAATGAGCAACGGGGTATTATTGCCGAGGCGTTATACAGCCAAATTGAATTGCATGCTGAGTACGGCGGTGTGGTACCCGAATTGGCTTCACGCGATCATATTCGAAAAGTGGCACTATTGACTGAGCAAGTGATGCAAGACGCCAAACTGAGCGGCGCCGATATTGATGCCGTCGCTTTTACTCAAGGTCCAGGATTGATTGGTGCGTTATTGGTCGGAGCAACTTTTGCCCGTAGCTTGGCTTTTAGCTGGGAGTGTGAAGCGGTGGGGGTCCATCATATGGAAGGCCATCTATTGGCACCGCTGTTAGAAGATGAAAAGCCGGAGTTTCCTTTTGTTGCGTTGTTGGTTTCCGGTGGCCACTCGATGTTGGTCGATGTCAAAGCCCTTGGCGATTACACCATTTTGGGTGAGTCGATTGACGATGCCGCAGGCGAAGCGTTTGATAAAACCGCGAAACTTATGGAGCTAGGCTATCCAGGAGGACCTCGACTGGCGGCTCTTGCAGAGCAAGGTCGTCCTGGTCAATATCGGTTTCCACGCCCCATGACCGATCGGCCCGGTCTCGACTTTAGCTTCAGTGGCCTTAAAACCTTTGCTGCAAATACCTTACGCAGTTGCGATGGTAGTGAGCAAGCGCTTGCTGATATTGCTTATGCGTTTCAAGAGGCGGTAGTGGATACACTCATGATTAAATGTCGACGTGCGCTTGAGCAAACCGGGCATAAACGATTGGTAGTGGCTGGCGGAGTCAGCGCGAATCAGTCATTGCGTTCAGGGCTTGCTTCCTTGATGCAAAAACGCGGCGGACAAGTTTATTATCCGCGACCTAAATTTTGCACCGATAACGGCGCTATGATTGCTTATGCTGGATATTGTCGTTTTAAGGCGGGTGCGCGCGAACCATTAGCTATTCAGGCGCGGCCGCGCTGGCCGATTAGTGAATTACAAGCAAGTTAGCATCAGCGTATTGCGGCAAGATGTTTGAGTGCTCGCTGGCGCTTATTTATTGAACGCTAATGGCTTTTAACTTACTGCGATAGCGTTGCCGCTCGTCATGGATAAAGCTTTTCTCTAATGCTTTCTCCAACCACTGCCGTGCTTGCTCCGGATCATTTTGCTCAAGTGCGAGTTGCGCCAAACCAAAGTAAGGTTGATGTAAGTAAGGTGCGAGCTTAATTGCATTTTGAAAACTTTGCTCGGCTTTACTAAAGGATTGTTCGGTCAGATAGTCAAAACCTAATACGATATAATCAAATGGATTGGGTAAGCTTTGCGAGCGTAAGACTTCGTCAACCGCTAGTGCTTTTTCATTCATCTCTTGACGCTGCAAGAATTGTTTGTAATTGCTGAGCAATTCAACATTGGGCTCTGCATATAAAAAACCAAACTCGAAAACTTCGGTTGCCAATTGCTGTAAACCTTTGCGGTTAAGACTTAGCGCCAAGGTGTTTAATGCAGGTGAAAACTTTGGTTCGTAGCGCAATGCCTCGCGAGCAGAAAAATAAGCAAAGTCATATTGTTTTCGAATATAAGCTTCGGCAGCGAGATTACTGTAAATCATGGCATGAAACTCAGACGACTTTATTTTTCCACTCAGCTGGCCGCCATTTTCTGGGAAGTAATCAATGATCACCGATGGTTTGTTGATTACTAAAAAGCCAGCGGGTTGAATAAAATCAGGATCAATTAGCTTGCTGCGAACGTGGTTACCACGAATAACTATGGTATTGCGTTTTTGATACACCGGTTCGGAATAAACTTTATTGTATTCAACTTCTACCTGCTCAATGCGCGCTAACGCTTTGGTTAAAATGGCCAAAGACATGCAGTTACCTTGTTGTTTCTCTAGCGCGTCACTGGCTAAATAGGTATTACCATAGTAATTAAACTTTTCACTGATCGCTTCCATATATTCTGCGATTCGAATATGTCGCGGTAGCAGTGCTATTTCCGGTTGTTGAGTAAAAGCATGATACTGGATGAGTTGTTGCTGAGTTAATTTGAATACCTGTTCTAAGCTGGGCACGGTGACTTCTGAATCGAACTCGCTTGGCGTTGCAAAGCTTAATGCTTGCGGAGCAACCACACTCGGAACCTTAACCGGCTCGATGGTGCGGCAGCTGCAGGTGAACAACATAGCTGCCGTAATAAGAATGAGCGTTGACCCACGCTTACTCATGTTGGCTAAGCTCATAGATAGCGCTGGTGTATAGTTTTAGCATGCGGCGGAAATTTGCGGCAGTAATGAATTCATGTTCGCTGTGCCCAGAGTAGACTTCGCCGGGAAAGGATGGGCCAAATCCAACGGTGTTTGGAAACAGTCGGGCATTGGTTGCACCACCAATGGCCACCGGTGCCGCATCGCTCTGCTGCATTTGCCGTGCGTATAAATCCAGTAGGGTTTGCACCTGAGGCGCATGCGGTAAATGATAGGGTTCACTTAAGGTTAGGTCTTGGATCTCTAACGGGTACTCAGTTTGTGTTTGCCAGTGACTAAGTTCCGCACGTATTTCTTGCTCTAAGGTCGCTAACTCTTTGCCCAGTGGAATGCGTAGATTCATGGTCAAAGTGAGCTGCTCATTTTGATAGTTGAGTAACGTCGGAGAAAAAGTTAGTGAGCCCATGAAGGGATGATTAAAAGCAACCGTACCAAATGCTTCAGCATTAAAACCTAAAGCAAATTGATTATGGATAAAGTTAACTAAAGCCGATTCTGGACTGGGCTGCCAGTCAATAATGGCCAAGGCGTGGACGAGATGACTGAGAGCATTAATGCCTTCATGGGGCTTTGATGAGTGTGCCGAGCGACCAACCACGGTGATATAACTTAACTCATCACTATCGGTAAACGTAAAGGAAACGGTGTTGTGTGACTCCATCTGTCGCAAGCGACTTTGGATTAACTGTTTTTGTTGCGGGCTTAATGATTGCGCGACTGCTAAAGCTTGTTCGGGAATTTGGCTGCTAAAAGCACCACCACGAATAAGTTGTATATCGGGTCTTGTGGTGTCTGCGGTGCTAGTGACCGGTGACGCATGAAATCCAAGGGTTAGATTTCCCCATCCTTTTTCTGCAGTCACTACGGGAAACTCTGAGTCGAGCGCTAAGTTAATCGGTGCTTGCGGGTATTCTTTGGCATAAACTTTTAGCGCGCTCCAATCACTCTCTTCTGCCAAGTAAATAATGAGCTCCACTCGTTCGACTTGTTTTAGGTTGTCTTGCAAGGTTTTTAGCGCATAGAGCGCTGCGGCAATCGGACCTTTGTCATCTTCACTGCCGCGCGCATACCAGCGCCCCGGTTCCGTTTGCTCATCGAGTTGAAATGGGTTTTGTTGCCACATCGCTGGGTTAGCCGGTTGCACATCGGCGTGGGTGATAAGCCCGAGTTTGCTCGGTCCTTGGCCAATGGCAACCACAAGGGTTTGACCGTAGTCGTGATAGCTTAAATTCAACTCTTGGCACTTAGCATTTAACCAGCGTTTAAAATCTTTAAATGCTACCAGCTGATCATTCGCGGATTTTCCATTGGCAACCGTGGGAAATCGTACCATCGCTGCCAGCGCTTCTTTGGCATCAGCAAAGTGCGTAGTCACCGCAAGCGCGGCCAATTCGTCAGAGCGGGCAGTTTTTTCAGCGCTCACCAGCTGTGAGCAACAGGTAAACCAGAACAGTAATAATAGGCGAATGTTTGATGTTGTACTCATGACTGAGGCTCCAAACAGGCTGTGGATTATTTAAGAGGCGACGCTTGAGGAGCTCGACTCAACTCCGGTCATCAAATTGCGAATGTTTTGATGGTGACGAATCACCATTAACACACATACGATGAGTAAAGGGATAAATAAATCAGGAAAAAAATGCCACGTATAGACGGGAATGGTGAACGCCGTGATTAAGGCGGATAGTGATGAAATCTTAAATGCCCAGGTTGAAGTTAACCAGCAGGTTGCGGCAAATAGTGCCAGTTGCCAATTAAGCACAATGATAACACCAAAGAAAGTCGCTACACCTTTGCCACCCTTAAAGCGAAAAAACACTGGAAATAAGTGGCCAAGAAATGCACTCACTGCCACCAGATTTACCTCGGCTTGCGACAAGTTCAGCGCTACCGCTGCTGCAACCGGAACTGCGCCTTTTAAGCTATCGCCGAGTAAAGTGAGTATGGCGAGCTTTTTGCCGCCAATGCGCATCACATTGGTGGCTCCAGGGTTTTTTGAGCCGGCAAGGCGCGGGTCGCCATAACCGGCCAAGCGGCAGAGTAAAATAGCACTCGACACAGAGCCCAAGCCGTAACTGGCCAGTGCGAGTAAAATACCCCAATAAGAAAATCCGCTTAGCTCCATTTAATAGCCGTCAATTCACGCTATAATGCCGCCTAGCATTACACCCTTGACCTGTAAAAGCAAGTCGAACAAATACCAAAAGAAGGTGATATGGATACGGTTTTTATCGAAGACTTAACGGTCGAAACCACAATCGGCGTTTACGACTGGGAGCGAAAAATTCGCCAAAAAGTTGTGCTGAATATAGAAATGGGCTTCGACAATGCCGCCGCTGCAAGCTCGGATGACTTGACCTTGGCGTTGGACTACAGTGCGGTTGCCACTCGATTAATTGCATTAATTGAAAGCAGTAGCTTTGAGCTGGTTGAATCGTTGGTGGAAGCCTGTGCAAATGAAGTTTTGGCGAATTTTAACGTGCAGTGGGTAGCTATTAAACTCGCGAAGCCGGGAGCAGTGCGCGGCGCAAAAAGCGTCGGCGTCACAATAAAGCGCTTTGCTGAGCAACACGGAGCGTAAACCAATGCCGCAGATTTATGTCAGTATTGGGACCAATGTTGCGCGCGAGCGAAATCTAGAAATCGCGCTGCGAGAGCTAACCAGTGCCTTCGGTCCGCTGACAATTTCGCCGGTGTATCAAAGTGAAGCCATGGGATTTCAAGGTGACGACTTTTACAATCTGGTCGCTGGTTTTTACAGTGACTGGTCAATTGCACAGCTAAACCAATGTTTTAAGGCGATTGAGCGTCTTTCCGGCCGTGATCATTCAGCGCCAAAATTTAGTGATCGAACCTTGGATATCGATTTATTAAATTATGGTGATCAAATCTGCGAGACGCCGGTGGTTTTGCCGCGCGAAGAAATTTTATATCACGCATTCGTGCTACAACCTTTAAACGATATTGCGCCCAATTGGTTACATCCCGTAACGCAACAGAGTGTTGCGTTAATGTGGCAGAACTTTGCGCAAAAGCAGCGGTTAAATGCAATTCCGGACCCGATTGATATGGAGTCATATCGATGAGACCTAGCGCTTTAGTAACCGGTGGTGCGATTCGAATTGGACGCGCCATTGTTGAGTATTTGGCGAGTCGTGATTATCCGGTGATTGTGCATTACTCTGGTTCACAACAGGCTGCCGAGTCCTTGGCTGAGCAGTTACGGTCAGCGCAAGCTAAGGTTTGTTTAGTACAAGCGGATTTAACCGCGACTGCAGGACCACAGTTGTTACTGGAGCAAATTCCTGCGGAATTTCAAAATATTGAATTGTTAGTTAACTCAGCGGCGATCTTTCCTGAACAGGATCAGCTGGGTACCATCGCGCAGCAATGGGAAGCTGTTATGGCGCTCAACGCGCGCGCTCCATTATTCTTGACCGAGGCGGTATGGCAGCATTCGCCGTCACTCAAACAAGTAATTAATATTGTCGATGCACGGATACAGCGTAATCAGAAGGAACGTTTATGCTATCGCTGGTCGAAACAGCTGTTAGCGCATGCGACTTCTGATCTGGCGTTAGCAATGGCACCTAATGTACGGGTCAATGCATTAGCTCTCGGTGCCATCTTACCGCCACCGGGCTGCGATGAAGGTTATCTAAACCGATTACAAACCAATATCCCTCTGGCACAAGTTGGCGATCGTCAGCAAGTGGTCAATGCGATCGGGTATTTATTGGATCAGCCGTTTGTGACGGGACAGATTCTAGCGCTCGATGGCGGTGAGTTTTTATAAATGGGCAGTTCACTGAGTCGGCAAGACTTTATTGCGCAACAAACCGCGCTGTGCACCCAGTTAAACCTTAAACTTCCTACGGAAGCTGCACTTGAACTGGCTTGGCAAAATTATCAAAGCTTGGTTGCGCAATTGGGCACGCGGCAAAGTCTAGCGCTGTGCGAGTTTATTAATAGTGCTTTGTATCACCCGCAGTGTGGTTATTACACATCAGGTGAGCTACCTTTTGGCCCATCCGGTGACTTTATTACGGCACCGGAAACCTCGCCGTTATTCGCTGCGGCTATTGCCGATTATATTACGCCGCAGTTGACTGCGTTAGATGGCCAACTCGTTGAGTTAGGGGCGGGAACGGGGGCTCTGGCGGTTTCTTTATGGCAGCAACTGAGCGGGTTAAAAGATTACTGGATAGTGGAAACCTCAGCTTTGTTACGGAATGTTCAGCGACAACAGTTGGCGGCGGCTGGTGTTGATTTGCAACATTGTCATTGGGTAACCACAGCCAATGAATTGCCACCACGGGCGTTTATTATTGGGAATGAAGTGCTCGATGCCATTCCAGCCTATCAAGCGCGCTGTGACCAAGGGCAATGGTTAGAGCGTCGAGTGATACTTGATCAAGGCAACTGGCAGTTGGATTGGCTTCCAGCGCAAACTCCGGCATTACGGGAATGGTTGGCCAATCATCAAGATAAACTCCCGAACATTGAAGGTTATATAGTTGAGGCCGCACCTTTACGAAGCGACTTCTGCCGCGATTGGTTGGATGGTTTTGAACAAGCGGTGGTACTGTTTTTGGACTATGGCTTTGACGCCGGCGAGTTTTTTGCCGAGTCGCGTCATCAAGGATCGTTACGCTGTTATTACCAACATCAGTGTCATGAAAAGTTAACGTTGCTGCCGGGTTTGCAAGACATCACTAGTCACGTTAATTTCTCCGAGTTATGTGGCGACTTAGAAAATCAAGGTTGGCAATTAAGCGGATTTTGTTCGCAGCGCGATCTAATTTTAAATTCTTCTGCGATTAACGATTTTTCGTTGTCGGATGATTTAATTGAGCGCGCTCAACAATCGCAGGCGCTGCAAATATTAATGATGCCAGGAGAAATGGGCGATCGCGTAAAAGCCATTGCTTTTACCCTGCAGTTTAGCGAAAATGCCGAGGCTATTATTCCAACAAACTTGGTGACTCGATTATGAAAGCATGGTGGTCGGCCCGGTTCCATCTAATATTGATTACACTTGCTTTATCCATTATGCCGCAATGGTTATTTGCCAAGCAAGAACCTCTGGATTGGAAAACTCATGGTTTGATAGCTCTGGCAATTGCGACACTCGGCGCGATTGGATTGGTGATGCGAAATAAAAAACTCGACACGGTAACGGCCAAAATAATGGTTTTTGGTGTTTATTTTTGGTTGCTCGTTTTTGCTCAAGCTATCCTATACGGTATTTATTACGGCACTTTGCGTTAACAAAAGGATTATTGGTTTATGGATTGGCTGCAAATTATATTGCTCGCACTGATACAGGGATTGACGGAATTTCTACCCATTTCGAGCTCTGCTCATTTAATTTTGCCTGCGCAAATTTTGGGTTGGCAAGATCAGGGACTTGCGTTTGATGTTGCGTTACATGTTGGAACACTAACCGCTGTTATCATTTATTTTCGGCGTGAAATAGGCTTGATGACAACGGCATTTTTTCGCAGCGGTTTCTCACGAAATATGGAGCGAGACGCTAAATTAGCTTGGGCCGTTATTTGGGGTACGGTGCCTGTGGGCCTAGTTGGGCTGATTTTCAGTGTCTTCGATATAGTCGATTTATATTTGCGCTCGGTTCCGGTTATTGCGACTACCACTATTGTATTTGCGTTATTGCTGTGGTGGATCGAAAAGCGTGCCAGTGTCTCGCGGAGCGAATACGATATAACCTGGAAAGACATCGCTATTGTTGGACTAGCACAAGCGATGGCGCTGGTGCCAGGAACCAGCCGTAGTGGTGCAACCATGATGGCGGGACTGTGGCTTGGGTTAACACGCAGTGCGGCTGCGCGGTTTTCATTTTTATTATCAATACCCGTGATCATTTTGTCCGGTGGCTTAACGTCTTTAAAATTAATTCAGCAGCCGACGGTAGTGCATTGGGGGGAAATATTCGCTGGATTTAGTATTGCAGCGATCAGCGCATTTGCTTGCATTCATTTCTTTCTGAAACTCATTGATCGCATCGGCATGATGCCGTTCGTTTGGTATCGATTAGCGCTCGGCGCAGCCTTGATTGTTATGCTAACGCTTAGCTGAGTGGGTGAGTGCTAGCGAGTTATTGTTCAAAAACAGGCACCTTAAGGTATTGGCTTAAGGTGTTAGCATCTTGGCGAATTTGTTCTAGATTGCCATGATCAACCACACACAACCTTGAGCCATCTTGGCGAATAATGTTCAATTCATAACTGTAGTAATTACTTTTATCACCTTTAATATACTCACTTAAAATCTGTAATCCGTAGATGTCCGAGAGTGCACAATGCTCCTTCAGTGCCATTACTTGTGCCGCACTTTCTGATTTAATGCGTCCTTTCCAATAGTAGTTTAAGCGTTTATCAAACACGCGTGGGGTACTGCTGAAGTAATAGATGGAAACGCCGATTACGACAAATACTAAACCAATAAAAAATGGAATAATTTCACCGGCCGCGAATAAAAAAACTCCGCCGACAATTGCCCCAATACCGGCAAAGAAAATCGCAAATAGCTTCATTTGCCAGGCGACAACAAATTCCATTTGTCCCTGTTGACCGGGTCTTAAATTATGCGTTTTAAAATTAGCGCCACCACCCTTTAGCGGTTGCCAATTAATACTGGGCGCGGTAGCGCTCGAATTAATATCAAAAAAGTCTTTATTGTCAGCCGCTGTGTGAAATGTTTGCTCAGGCGTTATGGTTTGATTTTTAGTCGGTTTTCTAGCGGAAAATAAGCGAGCGACCGAGAACAGTGACGTGCCGATTATCATGAGTAAAATAAAATGCTCGGAAACCCAAGCGACGGTTGGTTCGGCTAAGACTTGCTGTGCCGGCTTAGGAAAAAAAGTGCAGGCGATTGTCAGTGCAATCAAAGCCAAACCAAATAAGTAAAATAGCGGTTTAATCCAGCTTACTTGCTTGAGCCGACGATCATCTCCGATGCTTCGAGTCATACGCTTAATCCTGTGTCTGAGTATGGACAGTCGTCAATTTTGACTTAATATCCGCGGCGATTTCTATTCGCTGCTCTCTGATAGCGTCGCCAATTTCGGCTCCTTTGAGACCGGCTTGCAACAATGGCTGACTATCAATTGAAGCCGTCGCGAGGGCAATGCTAGAGAGTAGCTGACGTTGCGGGTAAGGCTTCTTGGTAGAGCCTGTATGCCCGCGAAATTCTGCTTCACTGGCGAGTAAAAATTGCTGTAATTGCTCTGGCTGTCGATATGCCCCCAAGCTCTCGAGCGTTGCGATCAACTGCTCCGGTGTTAGTTCAAAGGCACGGTGACAAATTGCGTAAAACTCTCGGGTGATACAGGCGATTTGGCGAAATTGATTAGGGATCTTAAGCCGTTTAGCCATTTTTTTGATCGTCGTAACTCCCGGTGATTCTTGAGCTTGCGGGTTTGCTCGAGCATGCAATTGTGAAGCATCATTGCCAATATCGTGGCACAAGGCCGCAAAACGAACTAGGGTTGATTCCGATAACTGAGCGGCTTGCTGCAATACGCTCATCGCATGCAGCCCAGCATCCATTCGAGAAGCAGACTGCGATGAGCTTGGGATCCCCCAAAGCTTATCGATTTCAGGAAAAATCACCGCTAATGCGCCTACCGCGTGTAACTGTTCAAAGTAAACTTGTGGCGATTGCTCGGTAAGCGCCTTCTCGGTTTCTTTCCAAACTCGTTCCGGCGTTAAGGCTTGCAGCTCGGTGCCGCTGGCTAGCTGTCGCATTAATGCTAAGGTTTCACTAGCAATGCTAAACCCAAGGTAGTGATAGCGCGCGGCAAATCGAGCGACGCGGAGAACGCGCAAGGGATCCTCTACAAAAGCGCTTGATACATGACGCAACTGACGTGCTTTGAGATCGGCGAGCCCGTTATACGGGTCAATGATTTCGCCGTCAGCTGACTGTGCCATAGCATTGATGGTGAGATCGCGACGGGCTAAGTCTTCTTCTAAAGTAACGTCCGGCGCAAAATAGCAGTCAAAGCCATGATACCCTTGTCCGGTTTTTCGTTCGGTGCGCGCTAAGGCGTACTCGTCGTGGGATTCGGGGTGCAGAAACACCGGAAAGTCTTTGCCCACCGGTTTGTATCCGCGTTCGATCAGTTGCTCAGGCGTGGCGCCGACGACGACCCAATCCTGCTCGACTACTGGACGATTTAGTAGCTGGTCACGCACGGCGCCACCTACTAGGTAAATCTCCATAAATTAGCTGATCAATCGTAACGAAAATGGATAGCGATAGGATTCGCCATCATTCGCTTTAATCGCGGCGATAATGATCATAATGAGCCATGCCATTAAAACGAAAGGCATTAAAATCATACCGATAACAACAAAAAACAGTAATAAGCAAAACAGCGAAATGAAGGCCATTGTGATATTAAAGTTGAGTGCTTCACGTCCGTGATGGTTAATGAATTCTGATTCATCTTTCTTCATCAGCCACAAAATGAGTGGGACGATGATACTGCCAAATGGAATAACCAGTCCGGAAAAGGCGGCAAGATGACAAAACATCGCGTATTGCCGCTGTTCTGGCGTTGGCTCGGTAGTAGTCGGCGCTTGTGAGTCGTGATTAACCGGCGATTCTTGTTGTTCAGACATCAGTTTTCTCTCCTTTTTTTCCAGTTTAACCAATCTAACCCAGAGCGTCAGTATAATTATCCCCTTTTCAAGAGCTAGCTCGTTGATTTAGTATGCTGATAACGAGTCAACAATAGCTACCCTCGATATGTACGAAAGTTTTTTCGGTTTAAAAGACCGTCCTTTTTCCATTGCGCCCGATCCGCGCTTTTTGTTTATGAGCCCACGCCATAAAGAGGCATTGGCGCATCTTGCTTATGGCATTCGCCACGGTGCTGGATTTGTGTTGCTCACCGGTGAGGTAGGAACCGGAAAAACCACTATTTGTCGTCAGATTTTGCGGAAGCTCCCTGAGAATACGCGGCTCGCATTTATTCTTAATCCGATGCTAAATGCCAAGGAGCTGCTAGCAACCCTGTGTGATGAGTTAGGCATTGAGTATCATGCGGATGATTATAGCCTTAAAGAACTGACGGACAACTTAACGCGCTTTTTGCTGCAGTGTCACCAAGATAGCATCAATGTTGTGCTGATGATCGATGAAGCGCAGAATTTGCAACCCGAGGTTCTGGAGCAAATTCGCTTGCTGACCAATCTCGAAACCGATCAGAAAAAATTACTGCAAATTATTTTGGTTGGTCAGCCGGAGTTACAGGAATTACTCGCTCGTAAGCAATTACGGCAATTAGCACAACGAGTCACCGCGCGCTACCACTTACGGCCATTGAATCAGGATGAAACGGTGCAATATGTTCAGCATCGTTTGCGTATTGGTGGCACTACTCAAGCTCTGTTTAGTAAGCAAGCTTTACGCAATGTATTTCGTTTTTCACAAGGCATTCCACGACTGGTGAACAACCTGTGCGATCGCGCATTGATGGCTGCTTACGGAGATGAGAAAAAAGTAGTGGCTGAAAAGCATGTGGTTGCTGCCGCGAAAGAAGCACTGCCAATTGAAACCAAAGACATGCGTTACATTCCCTATTGGCTGCGGGCCGTGATGTATGGCGGTGCGGTAACGGTTATCTTGGTTTTAGGCATATTACTCGGACAATCGTTTCAATCATCCGCGCCTACGCCAACTTTCGGGCCGTTACCCAAGCAAGCCAATGCCGGTGAACCAGAAGGCCGCGCCAGTGCAATGCCACAAGCAAATACCAGTGGTGATGTGAACAGCCGTGATGATATTAATCGTGACCAAATATTCGAGCAAATATTTTCCAGTCGACTGGATCCGAACGGGCATTGGTCGCAACAGTTCTTGGCGAGCCGCTGGCAGCTTGAGTATCAATTTGAGCGGCAAGGTGATTTTTGTTCATTTGCCGATGGTTTTCAATTGAAGTGTAACGAAGGTTTTGAAGGTTGGAAAAACTTATTAGGTTTCAATCGACCGGCAAATCTTTTGCTGGAAAACAGTCGCGGTGACTTAAGTTGGGTAACGCTGCACCGAGTAAAGAACAGCCAAGTTGAAATCGAAACTCAAACTGGTCGACGTTGGGTTAAAGAAGAATGGATATTAATGTTGTGGACACGCCAATATCAGTTACTGTGGCAAGCACCACCGGGTTATCAAAGTCCAATCGGTATTGGCGCATCTGGAGAAGATGTAAAGTGGTTATCCGAACGTTTAGCATTTTTATACCCGGGACAAATATCGGGAAATCAGCGGCAGTTTAATGCCAATTTGGAAAGTTTATTAAAAGCGTTTCAGCGCCGTTTTGAATTACGCGATGATGGCATTGCCGGAATGAATACATTGATTCGGCTGAATACATCGACCACGGCCGGAATGCCGACATTGAGGTAACTAGAATGTCAATTTTACTCAACGCCTTAAATAAAGGTCGTAATGAGCAAGATCCTGATGATATTGATGAGTTGATTGCCAACCCGTTAGACGAGACGCCTGAGTCACAGGCCCCGGCAGGGATAAACTGGGTACCCATTTTATTGGGTGTTATTGCTCTTGTACTCATTGTCATTTGTGTCTTGTTGTACCAATTGATAAATGCTCAAAATAAACCGACGCAGAAAGTGACGCCGACAGAGGTGTTAACATCAGCGAATAATACTACTGAGCAAAATAATACTTCCGCGCTCAACAATGCTTCTAAGGTTGGCAACCTATCCGAATCGACCATTCCAGCGGGCAGTGATAAAACCGCCTCAAACATTACCAGAGATGAGCAAGCGAATGTCGCGGCGACGCTTACGAATAGCGAGCAAAAATCGCAGCAATTTATCGAGCAATACAAGCCGCAGCGTTATGAAAAAGCAACCAATTCCTCTGAGACCGCGGAGCCTAACCAAGCGGCAAGCACAGAGCGAGTTTATTCCACTCGCTCTGAGTCGCGTCAGTCAACCAGTAACACTCGGGAGTATTCATCAAAGATCAATCAATCGATTCCGGTTCGTGAAGTTGATCAGTTAACCGATATCGAACGCATGATGGTTAACGAAGTTAGTGTTGATGCTCATATCTATTCCGAAGATCCAACTCAGCGATTTATTTTTGTTGCTGGCGAAATGCGCTCAGAGGGCGATAAGCTGATCAACAGTTGGTACTTAGAAGCGATCGAAATAGACGGTGTGGTGATAAATAATGGCGTATTAAGAGTACGCTTGAAACAATAATAATGTGCCAGGTGGCAAATAGGAGTTAAGCGTGAAAGGGTTAAAAATTACGGTTGTAACAGTGATTGTTTTACTCGTGGGTGTTTATGCCGCGGGCTATTTTTTACCATCGAAATACCAAGTGGAACGGCAAATCGAAATTGCAGCTCCGGCTTCAGCGGTAATGCCATTAGTTAATAATTTTGAACGCTGGTCTGAATGGGGCGTTTGGTTTCAACGCGATCCCAATATGCAATTAAGCTATCAGGGAACAGCGGCAACCGTAGGCCATCAGTCGCAGTGGACTAGTGAAAGTCAAGGCTCTGGAACGATGATTCTAACCCAAGTGGACGAGGCGCGGATTCAGTACGATTTGATTTTTCCCGAAATGGAAATGCAATCAGTCGGTGAAGTCATCTTAACCCAAAAAACGACTGCGAATAATCAAACTGTCACGCTAGTGACTTGGCGTGATCAAGGTGATGTTAAGGACGACATTGTTGGACGTTACTTTGTCTTATTTATTGACCAATTAATGGGACCTGATTTTGAACAAGGATTGGCAAATTTAAAACAGCGTGTTGAGAGTTAATCGGTTCTGATTAATGCGGCTGCTGGGGCACTGAAAAACTCAGCAGCTCGTCACTGGATATTGGTTTGCTAAAGTAATAGCCCTGAATTTCATCACAACCATAGTCAGCTAATAATTGATATTGCTCAAAGCTTTCAACTCCTTCCGCGACGACTGATAGATTTAAGTGTTTCGCGAGATCGATGATGGTTTTAACAATGGCGCGGTCCGCTTCAACTTGACAGATATTATCGATGAACGACTTATCGATCTTTAATGTGTCGAGTGAAAATAATTTTAAATATGATAATGATGAATAGCCAGTGCCAAAATCATCAATCGAAATCTTAAACCCGCGCTGATGGAGGTTGTTCAGTAGCGCAATCGATGTTTCGATATCATGCATTAATACACCTTCGGTGATTTCCAGCTCAAGCATGGCGGGCGAAATAGCGTATTTTGCGACGGCGCTGTCTAATGTAGTTAGAAAATTATGATGTAAAAACTGCAACGGTGAAATATTAATAGCGCAACTAAGAGAACGTTTACTTGATTGATTCCACAAGCTTAAGTGTTGACAGACCGTCTCAATGATCCATTCTCCAATTTCAATGATCAATCCACTTTGTTCTGCCACAGGAATAAAATCAGCCGGTGAAATAAATCCTTTTTCTGGATGCTGCCAGCGGATCAATGCTTCAACGCCTTGGATTGATAATGCATGAGTTTGAATCTTTGGTTGGAATGCTAACTGAAACTGACGATTCTCGTTCGCTAATCTTAAGTCAACCTCCATTGCGAGCCATTCAACTTCCTGCTCTCGCATTACTGGACTGTAGGTGATCACTCGATTACCACCTTCTTTGCGAGCATGGGTATAGGCAATATCGGCATTTTGTAACAGTTTTTCAAACTTATCGGTGGCCGCATCATTAATCGCGACGCCTTGTGAAACTGATAAATAGAAATGGCCATGACTGTTGGCAATGAAATGCAGTAGGCTGTGCCGTATCTCCTCAGTAATTTGAGTGATCCAAGATTGAATTGAATTGGCCTGAACCAAAATAATAAATTTAGTTCCAGTAAAGCGATATAAGTTTGCTTGGACTTTTGTTGAGTGTGTCGGCAGGCTTTCTGATAAGCGCTGCTTAACGGTTAGTAATATTTCATCCCCCACTTGATAGCCATGAGTGCTGGTGATTAGGCTGAAGCGATCGATGCCGAGCACAATGGCACAGAGTGTTTCGGGACCGGCTTGGCTCAATAGCTGTTTGCCATCGGCCTCCATTCTTTGTCGATTCGGCAACTCGGTTAAAGGATCGTGAAACGCTAGAAACGCCAAATCTTGCTGTGCTTGATGACGCTCGGTAATATCCTCAAGGTAAAGGGTATAGGCTTCTATATCTCGATGCTGATGTAATGTAGCATGAAAAACCCGAGTTCCAAACTCACAGGTCCAGGTGACATAACGGTTGCTTTGTTGCTTGAGTCGTTCGATCTTTGGTTTGGCATACTGTTCAATCAATTGGATATGAATGGCATTATCGATCATTTCAGCCGTTGGATTTACGTAACTGATGTCACCCTGCCAAGTTAAACTAAACACAGCATTAGGATTACGCTCAGCAAATAAAGCTAACTTGCGCTTCTCGAGTGCGTCTTTGCTCAAATTTGACAGGTGGACGGCGGCAAACACTGCGAGCACAATCATAACCATTGCGTAACAGAATACCCAAATTGACATTCGATCTAACTGCACGGCACTAATACTTTGCTGATTGGCTAAATCGAGTTCAACTTGGCGGGCCAAAATGGCCAGTTGTGGTCGCGCCATATTGCCAAGATCAGTCATTTCAGCCAACAAAGCACGCGCGTTATCCCATTGTTGTGGATATGAACCTTGAGTCAGTTCAAATTCTAATGATTCGGCAATTTTGGCTTGTTGCTCAATATAGTCGACAAGTCGGGCAAGTACTTCATGATCGATAGGATGCGCGTCGAGCTCAGTAATATTTGAATGTATTGAAGAAAAGTTGTGGGTCAGATTCTCATTAAAAATGGCACTGTCTTGGGTGGCATAAAACTCATAACAAATACGCTCATGTTCGCTGAGCGCCTGTTCAATTTGCGACACGGCGGTCAGGACCGGAATATGATCTTTCAGCAAGACAGTATTATTATTTTTTATTAACTGACCTTGCCAGTAAATAACATATGACAAAACAATTCCGGCGGTGATCACCGCTATAAAAAGCAACACAAGCTTAGTGCGAGACGATACCATTTTGAAGCGAGTTAGATGGGCGGTATCCCAAGTATAGAAGAGTTAAGTGAAATATCGAGCTATTTGAAAATCGGGTTGTCGCGCACTAGTGGTCGCGGCAAGCGGTTTTTTAGTTTACCTTTCAGTGATTTTACTAAGCCAAGAGGTTGACCTCGATAAAAAGCGACTCGCTCATAGTTTTCCGGTATTGCATCAGGTACGCGCAAATCAACGCCGCGAAGATAGTCGCGTGCTAGTTCGGCGCTAAGTTCCAATTTTGGTTGGGAGAAATCGGTTGCAAACGCAATAATAAAATCATGTGCCAAGCGAATGCCGCTACGATGGATTTCCGCCACTTTAATACCGCTGCGCTGAATTTTTATTTGGCTGGCAATGGTTGTTGTGACTGCTGGGAAATACCAAAGTGTATCGTCGCGACTCCAAAGGTTATCGAAGAAATTCGACGACTCAAAGCCGAGATGCTGAAAGACCGGTTTGAGCTGTTGGCAAAGTTTTTGGCTAGCGCGTCGATAGGGCCACTTTTTCGGCGCTTCCAATGGTGGCGTTACCTTCATTTCACCTGCTTTACGGAAAGCGGCAACGAAGAAGCCTTCGGAGTTATAAATATGCGGAAAAACATGCAAGAATCCCTCGGGCGTTATACAGCGTGATGCATCCGCAAAGCATTGTTTGAGGTCGATAGCTGACATGTCTTGATGGCGCTCGAGTAAATGCTGGCAGACAAACTGGTTTTCTTCAAACGATAGGGTACACGTTGAATAAACTAATAGACCGCCAGGCTTAAGTGCCAGATAAGCACTTTCGATTAAAGCCTTTTGTACTTCGGAAATGGTATGCAATGCTTGGGTCGACCAATTTTTCATTGCATCAGGATCTTTGCGCACCGTACCTTCGCCGCCGCAGGGAGCATCGAGTAAAATAGCATCAAATGTAGCGTTAAGTTGCTCTCCTAAAATACGACCATCTTGATGAGTTAATATTACATTATCAATACCACAGCGTTGTATATTGGCATGTAAACCTTTAATACGAGATGACGAGAGTTCATTCGCGACAATGGCAGCCGGAGCAATAAAGTGGCCGGCGAGCTGAGTCGTTTTCGATCCCGGTGCCGCGGCCATATCCAATAATATTTGCGCCTCTGGCGCAAAATGCTCGATAACTTTTACCGGCAGCATTGAACTTGATTCTTGAATATAAAAAAGTCCTTGTAGATGCTCAACATGATTACCCAGCGTGTGTTCCATTTGTGGGTCTTTTGGCGAAATCCAGAAGCCTTCGTTGCACCATGGGATTGGTTCGAGCGTCCAGGCGAGTTGCTGTGCAAGCTGATGAAATTCAGCTAAGGATATTTTATTTCGATTAAAGCGAACTGATTTGCGTAGTGGTTGCGCCGATAGCTGACAAAACTGTTCCATTTCAGTGGCGGAAAAATTTTGTTGCTGCTGAATATGGTCAATAAATGCTTGAGGTAAGGCCGCCATTGCGCTAAATCTTTTGAAAAACGAAAGTTATTGTAATCGTCTTTAACATTCGAGCCAACCCCGAGCCGCTTCAAAGTGTTCTAGGTAGAGACTGTTCGCCAGCTCGAGCGCCTCAAGATAGGCCTCATTATTGAGATTGCTGCGTACTTCGTTGAGGAAGTTTTTGGTTTTTAAGTAGTCATAAAAATACATTTCGGCAGCGGCATAACAGCCTTTTTGCATAAGTGCGAGTTGATATCGACGCCAGGCAAAGCTCTCACGCCAGTCATTTTCTGCTCGGTATAAAGCACTTAACTTTCTTATCGCTTCAAATGAGCCGGTAATCGCCGCTTGTTTCAACCAGTATTCTTTGTTCGGATTAACTTTTGCAAACTCTTGACAGTTTTCATCTAAACAATCAGCAATGGCAACATAAATCGTAGGATCGAAATCTTCACGTTGGGCTAGAAGTGTAACGGCATCGGAAATACGCATGGGATCATCGCTGCTCAAATAGGCGAATAAAAGCAAGTTTGCAATAAAGTGTGAAGGTCGTTCTTGATAAGTTTTCTCAATCAAAATCGTGGCTTGTTCTTTTTTGATATCTTGCACTTGGCTTACCAAACTAGCAAAAGCACTATCATTAAGCTGGCTTAGTTGTTTACGCCTTTGTTCTAAGTTGAGCGGCACGGCCATTTCTAAATCAAGGCAACTTTTATACAGCTTTAACGTGTTGTCGATTCGGCGCTGATGATATTGAATAAAGAAGTTTTGCTCATTGACGGTTAGAGCCCCCAAATCATTTTCATCAAGCTGTGTTTCTTGAGCTAAATATTCGTTTTCATACTTTACCGCAGAACAGCCCAAGGCAATCGTTTCAATCGCAATATGGTAGTCGGGACTGGCGGGTTCACTTTTGAGTAACTCGACCGCAGGAACCAAATCGGCGGTCAAAATGAAAGTGAGTAATCCTTGTGGCAACTCGAGATTACGAAAGGTATGACGAAAAACGCCAAAATAGTCGAAAGGTACATCATCGACGTGGGGAAAGGTAATGGTTTCAATAGAGAGCAGTGTGCGCTGTGCCGGTGTCTCCTCCGCGGTGGATTCGTTTGCGGTTGTGGTTATTGGTGGTTGATTCGGTGTAGTTGATTGTACAGAAGGAGGCTCGGTGGCCGCAGCGGTGGTGCGCTGCATATGCCAAAAGTAGGCGGCTGCCATTAAGATAAGCAATACGGCGACCATGAGCTTTGGTAAGGCTTGATGTTTGTTCATAGCTATTTCTCTAGCGTGCCCTTACATTAGGTGAATTTTGCCTAGATGTCTCGTCATTAGCGGCTTTCGTTATTGGTTGAACCTGTGACCTTTTGCTTGAATATTAGCACGTGAGCGTTCAAACTTGACGGCTAATTTGCAATATTCGGGTAACTCATGTCGATTCAAAACTTAATAGACAATAACATTGCTTGGGCAAACAACATGGTCGAAGAAGACCCTGATTATTTTAAGCGTTTGTCACAGCAACAAAAACCAGAGTACTTGTGGATCGGCTGCTCCGACTCAAGGGTGCCCGCCAATCAAGTGGTGGGACTGGCGCCAGGGGAGCTGTTCGTCCACCGAAATATCGCGAATGTTGTCGTGCATACTGACTTTAACTGCATGTCGGTACTCCAGTTTGCGGTAGAGGTTTTAAAAGTTAAGCATGTCATTGTTTGTGGTCACTATGGCTGTGGTGGAGTCCGAGCCGCTATGGGTGAAAACGAAGTTGGTTTGGCTGACGCGTGGTTGACCAATATTCGTGATGTTTACTTTAATAATGAGCAGAAGTTGGCTGAATTGAGTGAGCACGATCGCGTCAACCGACTTTGTGAGCTAAACGTGATTACTCAAGTGTATAATATTGCTAAGACTAAAG
Source organism: Gammaproteobacteria bacterium (assembly GCA_013373545.1). Taxonomy (GTDB): domain Bacteria; phylum Pseudomonadota; class Gammaproteobacteria; order Enterobacterales; family Kangiellaceae; genus Pleionea. Next base: position 19,499 of record JABXHQ010000028.1, on the reverse strand, counting down.
TCGCTCAGCATGCGTGGGATCGTGGCCAACCTTTATCGATTCATGGGTGGATCTACGGCTTAGAGGACGGGCTAGTTAAAGATCTTGGGGTGACTCAGCGTAGCCGCCAAGACTTGAATAAAATATATCACTTGTTTGCAACCAGTGCCGATAACCGCCCAGATATCCCTTTCAGTCCTGTGACTTATTAACCGAGTCATGAGCCTCGGGCGGGCTTAGGTAATATTACCGATGCTTGCCCTACCACTGTTTACATCCGGAAACAATTGTCTGAACTTTATCCAAGCGAGTATCTTTATAATACTTCGGCGATGATACTTATTAGAATTTATTGAGGACGATAAATTTATGAAAAACTCCAAGTTTAAGATGCTTATGATAGCGGCCGCACTGACGTCAGTGGGCGGAGTGTTGCCCAGTTATGCGGCAAAGGTTATTGAGCAACCGATCGTAGCGAGCCCCGCCGATAGCCGCAGCTATCAAGCGATCAAGCTTGATAATGGCGTGATGGTAATGTTGGTTTCCGACCCAAGCGTCGATAAGTCGGCTGCAGCCTTGAGTGTCGGAGTTGGTCTATTACATGATCCGATGACCCAACAGGGGATGGCTCATTATTTAGAGCATATGTTATTTATGGGAACTGAGCGTTTTCCCGATCCGAAAGGTTACAACGAGTTCATGAGTAAGCATGGTGGATCTTCCAATGCTTACACTTGGTTAGATATCACTAACTATATGTTTGAAGTAAACAACGATGCCTACGATGAAGCTTTAGATCGATTCTCAGACTTTTTCAAAACTCCCAAGTTATACCCTGAATATACCGACAAAGAAAAAAATGCTGTTAATGCTGAATGGTCGATGCGCCGTGAAATGGACTTTTTCGGTATGTTTAAGCTAAGCCGCTCGATGATGGGCGAGCATCCCGCTAATCGATTCTTAATTGGTAACCTTGAAACTTTAAGTGATAAAGAAGGTGCGAAATTACATCCGAAAACCGTTGAGTTTTATCAGCAGTATTACTCTGCAAACATTATGAAAGTTGCATTAGTGAGTAACCTTCCTTTAGCGGATATGCGTAAACTCGCCGAGAAGCACTTTTCATCAATCAAAAACAAGAAGATCGATAAACCGCGTGTAACCGATAAAATTGATTTTGCGAAGCTTGGTGGTAAGCGTATTCACTATGTTCCGAATACTGATATTAAGCAGTTAATGATTGATTTCACAATTGAAGATAATAGTGAGCAATATGCGGTAAAACCAAATGAGTACTTGAGTTACTTGATAGGTAGTGAAATGCCAGGAACACCTGCTTACATACTAAAAGAAGCAGGTTTAATTTCTTCATTGAATGCTAATGTGAGTCCAACTCAATACGGCAACTATGGACAGTTTTTAATTGCCGCAGACTTAACTGATGAAGGTATGAAGCATCGTGAGAAAATCACTCAAGTTATTCTTGCCTACATTGAAAAAGTTAAGCAAGAAGGCGTCGATAAAAAATACTTTAAGGAAATTAAAACATCGTTAAATAATCGTTTCCAATTTTTGGAAAAAGGCAATGCCTTTGGTTATGTATCAAACTTAGCCGCTCAGATGCAAAATTATCCCGTCGATCAGGTCATATCTGCGCCTTACCTTTATCAAGAGTTTAATGCTGAAGCGATTCAAAATGTATTGCAGCAGTTAACTCCAGAGCGCCTAAGAATTTGGTATGTTAGTCAATCTGAGCCGTCGGATAAATCGATGCACTTTTATGATGGCAAATATAAAATTGTTGATATCCCTAAGAAAGAGATTGCGAGTTGGAAAGGTAAGTCAGATTTTCAATTAGCGCTACCTAAAGTTAACACCTTATTGCCAGAGTCATTTGTTTTGAAAACAACTGACTTAAAAATGGACAAGCCTCAATTGGTGCATAACAAAGATGGTATAAAAGTATGGCAGTACCCATCACAAAAATTTAAGCAGCAACCGAAAGGGGTTATGCGTGTTTACTTTAATAGCCCGCTTAATCAACAAGATATTAAAGGTCAAATTTTATTTTCACTTTGGGCCGATTTGTACGAACTGCAACAGAGCGCCTTAATGACCGAAGCTTCAATTGCTGGTATGCAGTTGAATTTAACACCGGGCAACGGTTTGGAAATTTCTGTTAGCGGCTTCACTGATAAACAACCTGAGCTGTTGAAAAAAGGCTTACAGAATTTAGCGTTTGAAATTGAAGGCGATGCGTTTAACCAGGCCGTGGATCGCTATGTACGTGGCTTGAAAAATCAAGAGAAGCAATTCCCGATTTCTCAGCTGTTCGGACATATGCGTGCGTTAGTGGCCAGTAATGGTTATAACAATGACGATTTAATTGCTGCCGCAAAATCGTTACAGCCAGCAGACTTAAAAGAGTTTATGCAGCAAGCAATGAGCAATAACCAGATTCGAATGTTTGCGTTCGGTAACTATAACCAACGTGATATCGAGTACTTTGTTGAGCAAGTGAAAGCGACTCTGCCGGAAAACCATAAAGTAGCGGATTACACTCGTACTCGCTACTGGGAACCGAAGAAAGGTGAAGTGGTTGCGCTGAAAAAGGACTTAGATGTTGCCGATGTTGCCGTGCTTGATATGCATGTTCATCCTGAACCAACGCTAAAGCGTGAGGCACAGGCTCGAGTATTGCGCAGTCACTTGCAAACCAATACTTTCGAAACTTTGCGAACAGAAGAGCAATTAGCTTATGCGGTAACTGCAATTACGCCGAATATTAAAGACTATGTGGGTATTGCGTTTGCCATTCAAACACCGGTTAAAGACGTAGCAGCTATGCAGGCTCGATTTGATAGCTTCAAGCAAGAGTATGCGAAAGTCTTGGCGAAAATGACTGAGGACGAGTTTAATAAACTTAAGTCGAGTGTCTTGATTGAGTTGCGCGAAGAGCCAAAAAATCTTGGTGAAGAGCAAGGTCCAATGTTAAGCGATTGGTATGATGAGAATTTCGATTTTAATACTCGCGAGAAACTCATCGCGGAAGTGGAGCAAGTGACTTTGCAAGACATTAAAACTTTCTATCAAGAAACAGCGTTAAATCCACAAGCGGCGCGCTTGTCGATTCAGCTACGTGGACAGAAGTTTAAACAGCAGCCATATGCGAAAATGGAAAATGAAACCAGCGTTGAAGATGTGGCAAAGTTCCATTCAGACGCTAGCTTCCAAAAGTAAATCTTGTTCTTGATAAACAAAAAGCCGGGGTCTCCCGGCTTTTTTATGCCTATCTTCTGCGCGTTGAAGGATAATGATTGTCATTTAGGAAATGAATCGGTAATCTTTGCCAATTGTTTAAGCATTTTTTTGGAGACTCCTTTTGAATCGCCGACTGTTGATTTCAATCCACTTGTATTTAGCGTCGTTTTTTGCCCCTATCTTATTATTAATGGCCTTATCCGGCTTTTTTTATCTACTCGATATAAAAGGCAGTGTGACTGAAACCGTGGTTTATGAAGGTGCCGCAGAGTCATTGACTCTCGGTTCTGATACACAGTTATCTGACGTACGAGCCTTGCTTGATAGGCTAGAGCTCGACGCAGATGTTGAGTATCTACGCGGCAATGCTAAACGCGTGATTACCCGGCCAACTTCAAAGACACATTATTTAATTAGTACCGATGACAAGCAATTGGTGGTCACGCAGCGTGAACCTAATTGGATTGCTCAAATTATTGAACTGCATAAAGGTCATGGGCCCTATTGGTTTCGGTTACTACAAAAAGTCATGGCTGTGGGGTTGATTATAATTGTGTTGTCTGGCTTTTTGCTCGGTATTACTTCCCCTGCGCTGAAGAAGAAATCTTGGTGGATCACTGCGTCGGGATTATTGGTGATGGTGTTACTCGCGCTGTCTTAATGATTCTGCATAGTGAACTAGCGGGCGTTTGCGCGCCCGCTCTCAATTGCCCCTAACGGCTATCTCCTGTACAATCCGCGACCTTTAATTGAACACCCTCTGACCTCATCTGAAGCTGGACTCGCCAGCGAGCGCCCTCTGTTCTAGGCTATAACCTGAGACACACGGTGCTATTTTCTGATTAGATGGTACAACTTCGAAACACTAGGATTAAGTTATGTTGTTACATTCAACCAAGCAAGACTGGCTGGGTAACCTTCGCGGCGATATTTTAGCCGGGCTGGTTGTGGCGTTAGCGCTGATCCCGGAAGCGATAGCCTTTTCAATTATTGCCGGTGTCGACCCGAAAGTCGGATTGTATGCCTCTTTTTGTATTGCCGTTATTATTGCGTTTGTGGGTGGACGCCCTGGCATGATCTCAGCCGCAACAGGCGCTATGGCGCTGTTAATGGTGACACTGGTGAAGCAACATGGTTTAGAGTATCTGTTGGCTGCCACTTTATTGACTGGGGTTTTACAGATTATTGCCGGTTATTTAAAGCTGGGTAGTTTGATGAGCTTCGTGTCGCGCTCGGTAGTGACGGGGTTTGTAAATGCCTTGGCGATTTTGATTTTCCTCGCACAATGGCCAGAGCTCGAAGTGTTTAATATGGATGTCTATATGATGACGGCGGTGGGTCTTGGGATAATTTATCTATTTCCGTTATTGCCGGTGGTCGGTCGAATTATACCGTCGCCGTTGGTGTGCATTCTTAGTTGTACCGCATTTGCCATGATCGTGGGCCTCGAGATTCGCACGGTAGGGGATATGGGCGAGTTGCCCGATACCTTGCCAGTATTTATGTGGCCAAATGTTGAATGGACTTTCGAAACGCTTAAGATCATTTTCCCTTATTCGGCCGCGCTCGCGGTTGTGGGGTTGCTGGAGTCATTAATGACGGCGACCATTGTGGATGACCTCACCGATACCAGTAGTGACAAAAATCGCGAGTGCAAAGGCCAAGGGATTGCCAATATTGGTGCTGGTATGCTGGGCGGGATGGCAGGATGTGCGATGATCGGACAGTCTGTGATTAACGTTAAGTCGGGTGGTCGTGGGCGGCTATCCACGTTTATTGCAGGGTTTGTTTTGCTGCTACTGGTGGTGTTTTTGAATGACTGGGTTGCCCAAATTCCGATGGCAGCTTTGGTTGCGGTGATGATTATGGTATCCATCGGCACATTTGATTGGCAATCCATTCGAAATTTAAACAAGCATCCTTTGTCGACCAATATTGTGATGATTGCGACGGTGGTGGTGGTGGTGTACACCCATAATCTAGCCTATGGAGTATTGGTTGGCGTCTTGCTCGCGGCACTGTTCTTTGCGAATAAAGTGAGTCACTTTATGTATGTTGAGCGCACCATCGATGAAGACAATAGCCATCGCACTTATCGTGTCATTGGCCAGGTATTCTTTAATTCGGCGGACAAATTTTTAGCTCAGTTTAATTTTAAAGAAGCCGTCTCTCGTATTACTATAGATTTAAGTCGCGCTCATTTTTGGGATATTTCTGCGGTGCATGCCTTGGATATGGCGGTGGTTAAATTTCGCCGTGAGGGTGCTGAGGTTGAAGTAATCGGTCTCAATGAAGCGAGTGAAACCATCGTCGATCGCTTTGGTGTACACGACAAACCAGAAGAATTAGAAAAAGTATTGGGAGGGCACTAACGATGACTGAGACCACAGCTAAGCAAACTGATGCGCCACAACCGCTGGTGCTATCGTGCATTGATGGCTCGCGTTTGGCAGAAGCCGTTTGTGATTATTCGATTTGGATCGCCAATGCGGTGTCAGCACCGTTAAAATTTTTACACACGATTGAACATACGGCTAGTGCAGCGGTTGCCGATTTAACCGGGACTATAGGACTTGGTGCTTCGGAAGATTTATTACGCGAATTGACTCAAGTTGAGCAAAGTCGCAGTAAGCTTTTAATTGAGCAAGGCAACCGTATGTTGAAAGGCGCAAAAGAACGCGCCATTACTCAAAAGGTTGCGACTGTTGAAGTTCGCCAAAGACATGGCTTGTTGAGTGAGGCGTTGGTCGAAATGGAGGCGCAAATTCGGGTTTTGGTTGTGGGGATCCGCGGCGAACTTCATGAGCAACAAGATAGCGGTATTGGTACTCAGTTGGAGAGCATTATCCGCTCCTTGCATAAACCTATTTTGGTCGTTAACACTGAGTTTAAGAAACCGCGAACGGCTATGTTAGCCTACGATGGTTCTGAAGCCGCCGAAAAGGCTTTGGCTATGGTTGCCTCCAGTCCGCTGTTTGATGAGGTGACTATTCACTTAGTGTATGTGGGCGAGCAAACGGCGCAAAGCGAACAATTGTTGCAATCTGCGCAAACGAAAATGGCACAGCGACAGCGTGATGTGCGCGTGGTATTGCTGAGCGGCGCCATTGAAGATGTGCTCCCGGAATATCAGGTTGCTGAGGATATTGATCTGACAATTATGGGTGCTTTTAGCCATAATCGACTGCGCCATTTTTTGCTTGGTAGTTTTACCGCGCAAATGCTCCAGCGTACTAATCGGCCATTATTGTTATTACGCTAGTCACCCTATCTACTAGCGGCGAGCGATACGGTTTAAATAGTGATTCCTTGTGCCGCTAAAGCGGCCTTCACCAGTGCGTGTTCAGCCTCGTTAAGAGGCTGATAGCCGCGGCCATAGGGCCAACCATAACCCCAGCGAAATAGCGTCGGAAAGTAAGGACTTCCGCCCACTCGAACCCCTGCAAGCATCAGTTCGGCAACTGCCGGCTCACCCACCGCCGCCACACAGCTTTGCAGAGCCCTATCGGCGTCGATGCGTTGCTGATACGTGCCGCCTTGCCAATAGGCTAGATCGTGCCTACGACAACACTCGAGCCATAATTCACCTTGCTTAAAAGTGCCATCGGGAAACATACTGCAACCATCACTGGTAAAGGGAGCGATGGCGCTTATCGAGTGCGCCATTAAGGCTAAGACAATTAACAAAAAAGACTTCATGGGGCTACGCCTTGAGTTTTAACTAACGGTTATTGTACCCTGTTTAGGGCAAATTTTAAGGCTCTTGGTATTATCTTTGGCACCTAGCCAAAGGCGTTTAGGAGAATCAATGTCATCAATAATTGGGGTGGTGCTGGCTGGAGGAAACTCCAAGCGCATGGGGCTAGATAAAGCCGAGCTTCCGCATCCATTAAATGAGCAACAGACCTTGTTAGACCATGCCATGGAGATACTGATTAACTGTGGTTGTCGAAAGGTTGTGATCAGTGGGTCGAAATGGGACGGCATTCCTGATCAGTTTGATGATCAGGGACCAATGGCTGGGATCTACAGTGTGCTTGATGCCATTGCAGAGTCGTCGTTTTTGTTTGTACCGGTTGATATGCCGTTGCTGGATCCGTTTTTATTACAGGAGTTGGTGAGTGCCAGTGAGGTAGGGACCAGTGTCTATTTTGAGGACACGCGACTGCCACTCTTATTGCGGGTGAATGACTCGGTTAAAGCTTATCTCAGTCGCGTGTTGTCATTTGACAATGAAGATCAATCGCTGTTTAGTTTTTATCATGCCATTAATGCGTTGCCGATTGCGTGCAGCCAGCCGGAAAAACTGATCAATATTAATACCCCGGAAGACTTTCAACACCTACAAGTACAACAGCCACTGGAGCTTGAGCCGTAAGCGAACTTTACCATGCGCAGCTGCTGCGCATGGTTTGTTGTGGCTATGACTGTTCTGTTGCAGCAGGCGCCGAATGCAACGTCGGTGCTGGCGCTTGAACTCGATACTGGCGCCGATACTTGGGTTTTAACCATAGCGTGGCGAGGGTGCCGATAATACCTGGCAATACCCAAGGCAATACTTGCCAAACTCCGGGTAATAAATCCTGTAAGTAAGCGCGCCCGCCAAATGCAAAGAATGCGGTATAGGCGCCAATTCCACAGCCGATCAAACCCGAGAAGTGTTCCAGTATCCATTCTCGTGGGCGCACGTTGGTTTTATACGTGTAATGTAATCCGGTTATTGCCGAGAGTAACGAAATTGGCGCAAAAATTTGCAGCAGTATCTGTTGTTGCATAATACCTTTAATGCCCACTAAGAGTGCGGTGATCAGCAAAGCAATTTTCACGCTGAGCACTGACCAATGACGTAATTGACGACGTTCGGTTTTGGCCTTCAACACCAACATGCCATGTTGCACGCTGTTCATCACCAATAACGAAAGCATAAATAAAAATTCAGCGGCTAGAGTTTGTTGCGTTACGATTTTTGCCGCGCGCGCCGGATCCAGTGTGGTGTTTGGAAAGCGAATGGCTAATGGGTCCCACCAAACAATCGAGCTCATAAGTACGCCACTGATGGCAACGGCCCACATTCCATAAACAAAAACTTGTCCGGCTTTAACGTGTAAGCGGCCGCCTTTCCGGCTAAAGACGGGTAGCCAAAAGACCAGCAACGCTAAACTGCCGATAATTATATGAGCATAAAGGGCTATAGAATGTAGCATTAACATTTGATTCACTCCGGTTGTTCAAAGCACAATGCCAGCTTAAAACAGTGGCCGGTTAAACACAGGTGCCAAAAGTCATTGCTTAAAACATGACTTATGGCCTATTGGCTAAATGCGCGTTAAGGATATACTGTTCTATTAGCGTAAAAGCGCTTAGTAATCTGTAACAACCGAACTAATAAGGGAGTTCATGAACACAGTATTGAAACAGCGAAGAGGCTTATGAGCTCACGTTGGCAACGCATTTTTCGATGGTTTGATGCCGGTGACTTAACCGCGTTTGTCACTTGGGCGCTGGTGTTTGCGATAACGGTATATCTTTTTGGTAAATCGAAAACGGCGCCTGATCTGATTGTATATGCGCCTGGCTTTACGCTTTATATCATTAGTTTTTTTATTGCAACACGAGAGCCGCATCAGTGCCAACTGGCACCTGCCGTGCAGGTCGGCGGTTTAGTGACAATGTTGCTGTGTGCGTTTTATTTACATCTCACTATCGATGTCGACTTTTTAAGTATTTTAACCATCATATGGGTTGCTGTTTTGGCCTACTATGTTCCTTATCGTTGGGCAATCGTTATTACATTAATAGTGGTGTTTGGTTGGTATTTAGTATCGCTGTTAGTGCATGGAAAAAATGCTTGGATCCAAGCTTTGTTGTACGCTACGTTTCATTTTTTTGCGGTGATGTTGTCACTATCGAATCAACGGGAAAAGAAAACTTCTCAACAATTAAAAGTTAAAAATGATCAATTGCTTGCCACTCAGGAACTATTAGCTCAAGTTTCGCGACAAACCGAACGGACCCGTATCGCTCGAGATTTACATGATTTAGTTGGGCATCATTTGACCGCGCTTACGATTAAACTTCAAGTTGCATCACGGGTTAGTGAAGGTGAAGCCAAACAGCAGGTCGATCAATGTTATGACATTGCAAGAGTGCTGCTCAATGATGTGCGTGATGCGGTTGATTCGTTACGTAACACTCAGTCGATTGATATTACGCAAGCACTAAAGTTATTAACTCAAAATATTCCGGTCATTCAATTCTCAATGAATATACCGGCGCAATTATCGATAGAAAATATTGCTATCGCTGAGACTGTTGTACGCTGTGTACAAGAAGCCATTACGAATACAATAAAGCACAGTGGTGCTACCCAAGCGTGGATAGATATTGCTTTGGATAATGAGTGTTTGGTGGCGCAATATTATGATAACGGACGTATCAACAAAGACTGGCGCAAAGGAAATGGACTGACTGGGATGTTTGAGCGTGTCGACGCGGTGGCCGGCGAGTTGCAGCTCGAGCTTCGTGCTCAGGCACTTAATTATCGTTGGAGCTTTCCTCTGACAACAGGTAACGATTAAACGAGTTGAATATGAGCATACGGGTAACGCTAGTTGATGATCAAACATTAATTCGAGAGGGCATTAAAAGTCTTTTTGCGCTAACTGACGCGGTTGAAGTAGTGGCTGAGTGCGGTGATGGCATTGAAGTCATGGCATCACTGAAGCAGGTGCCAACGGATATCTTGCTGCTTGATTTATCGATGCCGAAACAAGATGGCATTAGTGTGTTGCAAGAACTACAGGCAAACGCGATAAAGACACCGGCTATTGTGTTAACTACATTTGATGACCATGAACTAATTTTAAAAAGTATTAGTGCCGGCGCGCAGGGATTTTTATTAAAAGACGTCTCGCTGGAAACTTTAATTGAAGCGATTACCCAGGTTCATCAAGGTGGCAGCTTTTGGCTGCCCGCGATTACCGAAACCTTACTCAAAGGACAGGTAAGTTCAGCGGAAAGTGGGTTAAGCTCCGCTGACGCTTTATCGAAGCGCGAAGTGGAAGTACTACGACTCATGGCAGGCGGTTATTCGAATAAAGAAATTGCCCAAGCACTGCATAAGTCGGAAGGTACGATTAAAAATCACGTGTCAAATATCTTATCTAAAATGGGTGTCCGCGATAGAACTCGAGCGGTGCTGTTAGCCTTAGAAAGAGGTTTGCTCAATTAGCCGTGAGATTGGGGTGGATTGGCTCTGCACATAGTCCGTCATATAGCCCTTAACATAGCCTTTCATACAACTCCTGACTCAGCTCGCCTGTGCTACACTTGTTAGTGGTCATTCAATCATAAGAGTTAGTTCATGGCGTCGGCACCCAAGCATCCCCAAGAACAACAGCGTTTATCGGCCCTGCATGAGTACCGTATTCTCGATACGCTACCCGAGCAAGAGTATGACGACTTAACGTTGCTGGCAGCCAATTTGCTCGATGTTCCGATTGCTGTGGTCAGCCTTGTGGATGAAGAGCGGCAATGGTTTAAATCGATTCAAGGACTTGATGTACGCGAAACACCGCGTGATGTTGCATTTTGTGCACACGCAATTTTGGAACGCGAAATCTTCACGGTGAATGATGCGACTGCTGATGGGCGATTTAAAGATAATCCTTTAGTCACCGCTGAGCCTAGTATCCGCTTTTATGCGGGCGCTCCATTATATAGTCATGATGATTTACCTCTGGGCACTTTATGTGTCATCGATACCAAACCGCGTACACTGACACCCCAGCAGGAGCAACTTTTAGCCGCGTTGAGTCGCCAAGTGACGTCGCTGTTAGAGTTACGCCGGGTGATTGGTGCGCAAGAGCGAAGCGAAAAAGAGTTGCGCATCGTTAACCGAAAATTACAGACCTTAGCCGATGTTAAAACGAAATTTTTAAATCATTTAAGTCATGAAATCCGTACACCGATTAATGGCATATTAGGATTATCAGAACAGCTGACTGAGCGCTACCCCAAACGCGACATACAAGACCCTCTTGCGTTAGAGTCGTTATTGCATCTAATTCATCGTTCTGCAGAAAACTTACACGACACGGTTAATCATGTTTTGGATATTTCCCGTATAGAATCGGGCAAAATGCTGCTATCGCTCGAACCGGTTGAATTAACCGCGATGGTGGATGAGCTATTAGCGGTTAATGAAATGCGCGCTAAGGCTAAAAAGATTGAATTAAAAACGACGCTCGCGCCATCTCTTCCTACGTATGTCTTGATTGATAAAGTTAAAGTTGCGCAAATTTTAATTAATTTGTTGGGTAATGCGGTGAAGTTTACGTTGCCCAGTACCCAGGTTTCGTTAGAGCTAAGTTGTGTCCAGCAGCAATTAATAATCAGTGTTGCTGATCAAGGAGAGGGAATTCCGGAGCAAGAGCTTAAAAATGTGTTTAAGCCATTTCATCAGTTACCTAACAAGCAGCAAAATGTGACGCAAGGCTCAGGGTTAGGTTTAACCATTGTCAGTGAATTGTGTGCTTTTTTAGACGGCTCGGTTGCACTTGAGAGCGAAGTCGGTGTCGGCTCGCGCTTTACCGTATCGATACCTTTCCAAGAAGTGCCTGTGGCGGTAAACATAAACAGTGAAGTGGGACTTCACAATGATTTTAACGGTAAAACCATTTTGCTAGTTGAAGACAATCGGGTAAATCAATTGGTGGTACAGGGTTACTTAAGAGACAGCGGGGTGGAATTAGCCGTTGTGTCCGAAGGCAAGCAGGCCTTAGCAGCCGCTTTAAAACATATACCGGATCTTATCCTGATTGATATTCGTCTACCTGACATGAGCGGGTTTGACGTATTGGAACAATTAAATCAACATCGCGACTTGCAAGCCATTCCCAAAGCGTTTTTATCCGGTGACGTTAGCGAGGAGTCATTTAACAAAGCCAATCAGCTCGGTGCCATCGACTTTTTGGTTAAGCCACTCAAACGCAGCAAGCTAATGGGCTTTTTAAGTCAGGTGTGGCCCGCTGAAAACTAGGCTTACGAACGTTTGAACTGACGGTACCAATGCGAAGTGATTGGCTCGAGTTGGTCGAGGGGTTGCTGTGCATAGGGCCGCGCCAAGCGCCGCTTTTGCGCCATAATGCGCGCGACATGACGGCGTTTCAGCGAAAGCCGGTTCCAATTAGCGATTTCGGCCATATGACGAAAGCAGCCCACACAGACTGCGGTTGAGTTGAGTTTGCAGGTGCTACGGCAAGGCGTACCCATTAATTCCAGCTCGAACGTTTCTTACGAAACAGTCGGCCCATGATCATACCCATGAACATTCCAACAACAATAACACCCGCACCAGCAAGGAACACTTCTTCGCGAAAGCGCCCGTCTTTAAGTTCAAGCTGTTGTTCTAACGTTGCATTCTTGGTTTGCAGTTCACTAATTTGGTTTTGGAAAGTGGCGCTGCGTCGAACGATATCATTAGCGATATCAAGCTTATCCTGAATCGACTTCAGTGCTTGCTCATGTTCCGTTTTCATTGTTTCGATGGTGCTGAGCGCACTGGCTAGCTGCTGCTGAGTCTCTGCTAGGCGAACGCGTGCGCCTTTCGTCTCGACAATAAAGCGCTCGAGTGTCCAACCTTCGCGCCCGCGCTCATCGCGAACTTTAATAAAACCATTTTCAGCAGCATCGTCCAGTACGGTTACCGACGAGCCGGCCGGTAAATAAAACACAATACGATATTCGTTGGTGGCGCCGGAGCGGACCGCAGTGCTTAAGTTGTCGGTGACATAAGCGGTTTGTTCTGCCATCAAGGCGCTACTGCAGCACAGTGACAAAATAAGTAACAAGCGTTTCACAATGCTTTCCTATTGTTAGGGTGGAGCGTCATTGTAAAAGATTGGATTTGCCCTGAACAGAGCCAAATAAGAGAGAAATTGTGACTGAATTTGCATTCGAGAGCTGGTGTGCAGGGCCCTTGCGGCCCTGCATCGGGTAACCGCAGTGGTTTACAGGAAGATAACCTTCAAAATTAAGAAGAAGATAATCGATAGTGCCGCGCCAATTGGCAATGTGACGACCCAGCTGACCACAATGCTACGCACCACACCTAAATTTAAGGCGGCAATACCGCGCGCCATTCCAACACCTAAGACAGCGCCGACTAAGGTCTGGGTGGTAGAGATGGGTAAGCCAGTACCTGAGGCGATAACCACGGTTGTTGCGGCCGCTAACTCAGCGGCAAAACCGCGACTGGGTGTTAAGTGGGTGATCCCTTTACCAATCGTGGCCATTACGCGGCTACCAAACAGTGCTAAACCGGCGACAATCCCAATACCACCGAGGGGTAAAATCCACCATGCTAACTGGGCTTTCGGAACAATCTCGCCATTATTGGCTAAAACGCTTTGTACCGCAGCGAGCGGGCCAATAGCATTAGCGACATCGTTAGAACCATGCGCAAATGCCATACAGCAAGCGGTTACGACCATTAATACGGCAAAAATTTTCTCAACATTGTTAAAGTGCATTTCTTTATCGGCACTTTCTTCAATTTTGACGCGGCGAACAAAAAAAGCTCCGACTAGCGCGATGCCAATAGCTACGATCAGCGCGTAAAGATAAGCTTCGCCATTAGAAATATTCAAATCGCCAGATTTTACAATGTGCTTGAGGCCTTTTTTGATGGTAACCAATGCTAAGACAAAGCCCGCCAAACCCATGTACAGGGGCACATACTTCTTCGCATTATCAACCGGACGCTCGGTGTCGAAAATTAGCTTCTGTGCGCTCATAAAAATGAGGTAAGCAATGATGCCTGAGATCGCAGGAGTGACGATCCAGCTGCCGACAATACCGCCAACTTTACCCCAGCTCACCGCTTCCATTCCCACCGCTACAACGGCGAAACCGATAATCGCGCCGACGATAGAGTGCGTGGTGGATACTGGCCATCCACGTGCTGACGCAATGGCCAGCCAAGTACCGGCTGCTAGCAGCGCTGAAATCATTCCAAGAACGAGCAGTTCTGGATTCGGTATAAACGGCCCAGAATCAATAATACCTTTACGAATGGTGGAAGTTACTTCGCCGCCGGCTAGGTAAGCGCCAGCAAACTCGAAGATGGCGGCAATAAATATCGCTTGTTTAATCGTCAGTGCTTTCGAGCCGACTGAAGTCCCCATCGCATTAGCAACATCATTGGCGCCGATCCCCCACGCCATGAAAAAGCCAACGATTGCGGCGAAGACCAACAGTGTTACGGTGTAATGGTCAAAAAATTCCATTGTGAAACCCTATCTAGTGTTGAATGAATGATATCGTTGGTTGGCGTTGTTATTATTTTCGAGCCAACATGAGTTCTAAATCTGAACCGACACGCTCGGCGCGATCGCCTAAGTCTCCGATCCAATCGATGACTTTATACAAAAAGATCACATTAACCGCCGGAAGATCAGCTTCAATCGCAAACAATTCTTTACGCAGTTTGCGCTGTAACACGTCGGTGTCGTTTTCGATTTCATCAAGTTTAGAAATCATTTCTTCGACTAAATTAGCTTCACGGCCACGAAAACCGGTCTCAACTAGCTCATCAAGCTCATGAATGGCTTTGTGTGCTTGTTCTGAAGCGTCAATACAGCGCTCTAAATACGCCATAAAGCTGGGCTGCAGAACTTCAGGAACTTCCATTTGGCGACCGGTCATCAATCCTGCGATATCTTTTGCGCGATTAGCCAACTTGTCTTGTGCGGTGACTAAGCCAAGTAAGTCTGTGCGGGCTACTGGTAAAAAGATGCCGCCGGGCAACTTCAGGCGAATTTCTTTCTTCAAGTCGTCGGCTTCATTCTCAAATCTGCTGATTTTTTGTTGAAGTGAATCGACCTGTGCCCAGTCCTTGCGGTAAACGGCCTCAAGAAAAGGCTTTAACTCACTGACGCACTCGTGAACTTTACTAATGTGGTCCTGCATGGGGCGAAAAGGGGATGCTGCAAATAAATCGCTAATTAAACTCATAGCCGTCTCTTTACAATTATATGACAGGTAAATTTAGCGGCGATTGTAGAGATCGAGGGCGGCAATGTCCAGTCAGTCGGATTTGACGGCCGCTATCGACAATCACCCGTGAATCGAAAATTATAGGTGACAGGCCAAAAATAGCTCGCTAAACTGATTTTTGACATGAATTTGAGTAAATAGACTGCTAGATGGCTAATGAACTAGAGGTCAAACTGGTTGCAGAGCAACAACAAGTGAAGGCTTTGCTGGAGCTGGAATTTCGTGATGTTGTGGCAATCGATTCCTGGACCAGCTCGGAATTAAAGAATACTTACTTCGATACGGAAAACTTTAAGCTGCGTGAATTAAAAATTGGTTTGCGCATCCGGGTCGATGGCGCAAAGTTAATTCAAACGGTCAAAGCCTCCGGTCGAGCCATCGGTGGCCTGCATGAGCGCAACGAATCGGAAACCGAATTAGATCAATTTGCAATTGATATTGAGCAAGTTGAAGATCCTTATTTAAAAATCTTACTCGAAGAGGCCCAGTCAGAAGACGGCGATTTCGATAAGGTTTTTACCACTAATTTCACCCGCCATAAAACCTATTTGTATTTCGAAGATGGCACCGAAATAGAAATGGCATTAGATATTGGTCACATCTATTACGAAGACGACTCTGCGCCTATCTCGGAAGTCGAGTTGGAATTAGTTAAAGGCGAGCCGGCACACTTATTTACGTTAAGCCGTCAGTTGATATCAGAACAAGGGTTCGCCATTAGCAATGCTAGCAAGGCGCGCCGTGGTTACTCTTTATGTTCGTCGTTACCGGTTACCCATCGGCGAATGACCACAATCGAATTTAGTCAAGGCACTGAAGCCGAAATGGCGTTTGAAGTGATCTGTTACTCGGGTATGAAACACTGGCAGTATTATGAGCAGTTCTTAGACTCTTCGTTAGCGTCCGAGGCTATTTTGCAAATGTACCGAGCTTTGTTGTTTGTGCAGCATGTTTACCAAGTGTTTGGCAGTATTATTCCGCGTCATGCTACCAGTGATTTGCGCGCTAATTGGGAGTGGATGGCCGAATTTATGTCGCGCATTGTTGATGTGGCGCGAGATCGATTTCATTTGCAAAAAATGTTAGACGAACAGCTGGTAGAGCCCGAAGATCTTGAGCAAGCATTGGCACTCAACCAGGCGGAAATGACCGAGGCGGTGCAACAATTTAAGAAGCTAAAAGTGTCAGAACGCTACAACCTGGTTATGTTAGGTATTTCTGAGTGGCTGTTCTTCAAGCAATGGCGGCGCTTTTTAAGTGATAATGAGCAGCAAAAATTACAATTGCCAATTATCGACTTCGCTAAAGCACAGTTGGAACATACCTTACGTGAGCTTAAGCGCGAGATTGGACCTAAAGTTAATATGGCAATTCCAGACTATCTTGAGCAAGTATCTCGGCTTCGTAAAGCGTTGGATCTGGGGTTGTTTTTTGGTGGCTTATTTGACTCGAAAAAACGCCAAAAATATCGTCAACCTTGGCTAGATTTATTAGCTGGAACGCGAGAGTTGGCTTATTTCCAATATGTTGCTAAGTGTTTTAAAGTTTATAAAATTAAGTCGGACGAGGAAATTGCGCAGTGGATCGAAAAGCGCAATGAATCGGTCATGGAAGCAATGGAACATACTCGAAAAGCGATGTTTAAATCGCGTCCTTATTGGCTCCTTTAATCAATTTAGCTAAAGCGAACTTACATGTCTTGGTCAGTACTTAAATACGGCGGTAGCAGTGTTGCCGACAGTCAGCTATGGGGTAATATTCAAAAGGAAATTACCACTAAGATGGATCAAGGCCATCGGCCATTTTTAGTCTTGTCGGCTCTTAAGAACGTCTCAAATCTTCTCGAGGCATTGTTACATCAAGCGCTTGCGGGTGTTCATAGTAAAGCCATTTTCCAGTTGAAAGAATTGCATTTTCAATTTGCAGCCGAGCTTGGCGTTAATGGTGAGTTGATTCTATCGGGCGACTTTGATGAATTGAAGCATCACTGCGAAACGATTGCACGTCTGCAAACCATTACACCAAAATTGCATGCTCAGGTAGTAGCCATGGGGGAAATTTTATCGACCAGAATTGCCGTCGCGTATTTTAACAACGTTGGTATTGATGCTTTATGGCTGGATGCACGAGATTTCTTAATTGCCGAGAACCAAGCTGAGCATGATCCGTGGCACCATTATACGAGCAATCAGTGCAATTACCGTGCGCCTTTGACGGCGCAACTTTTAGGCTTAGCGGAGAATCAATTGGGCATCACACAAGGATTTATTGCGGCAGATCCTGCTGGTGATACAGTGCTATTAGGGCGTGAGGGTTCTGATACTTCGGCGAGCTATTTTGCGGCTCGACTGAATGCTTCTCAACTGGAAATTTGGACCGATGTGCCGGGCATTTTTTCTATTAATCCACGTGATGTATCAGAAGCTCGTCAGATTTGTGAAATAAGTTATGCAAACGCCACTTTGCTATCTCGAGCGGGTGCTAAAGTGTTGCATCCACGTGCGCTGGCGCCGGTGCAGGAAAAGAACATTCTAACTTACGTAAAGTCCACCAAGTACCCTGAACTAAGCGGCACTTTGATCCACAACTCAGTGGCGCCTTTAACCGGAGTTATTGGAATGGCAAAGGAAGAAGCGGTTACTGTGATTAAAGACTTTAGCCATGGCGAAAGCGTTCTCTCGGCGTTAATGATAATGGGTTTTGATCAAATTGAGCTCGAATACGAGCAAGACGATGTTGTAATAATGAGTTACCGAAACACCGAGCAACAACAGCCTTTGGACGAGCAACTGGCGCGACAATTCTCGATTAATATTGATAGTGGTCAAACATTAATTACTATTCTTGGAAGTTCCGACGATTGCCGCTGGATGGAGGACGTTAACCGTCACTTAGCAAGTCAATATGGTGAGCGTGTATGCCAATGCCTTACTAACAAACGGCAAGGTTTAATGAGTATTTTAACGGCAGAACATTTCGCCAGTGAGCTGCTCGCTCAATTACATGTCGGCTTAATTCAAAATAGACAAGACAACACTTTTGGTTATCAATGGAATGAGTTGACGCAGATTGTCTGAGGAGAATTTGCGCCACAAAATTGTTGTGAAAACGTCATTAAACTGCAGTCTTTATCTCTTACTTTAATATTCAATCATCGATAACCAGTGATTGAAAAGTATGAGCAAGCGAGCGCGATCCTTACCTCATTTCCGGAATATATTTCTGTCAGATATTCACTTAGGTTACAAAGACTGTAAGGCGGAAGCGTTACTGCAGTTGTTGCAGAGCATGACTTGTGACAATCTTTACTTATTGGGAGATATTGTCGATTTATGGTCGCTCAAGCGAAAACCGTATTGGCCTCCAGAACATCAACGCGTTATTGATAAAATTACAGCACTCGCAAACAGTGGCACTAAAGTTCAATACATTCCAGGTAATCATGATATTGAGCTAAGAGACTATCTTCCTTTAACCATTAAGAATATAGAAGTTTGCCAAAGCAGTCGCTTCGTAAGTCAATCTGGGCAAAGTTTTTTGCTCATTCACGGTGATTTATTTGACGGGTTAGTTCGTTGCCCAAAATTATTGACTTGGCTCGGAGATAAACTTTATGACTTTCTACTATTTATAAACCGCTGGTTTAATTGGACACGAAAGCTAATGGGTAAACCTTATTGGTCGTTAGCGCAATTTATCAAACAGCGCATTGGCAAAGCTCAGGAATATATCGATCGTTATCAACAAGCCGCGCTTGCTTATGCTGAACAAAAAGGCTATCAAGGCATCATTTGTGGGCACATCCATCAACCAGCAATTTCAATGCAAAAGGGTCTTTACTACCTCAACTGTGGCGACTGGATAGAGAATTGTAGTTTTATCGTTGAAGATGAGCATGGCGAGCTGCAATTACGTTATTGGTACGAAAAGCATATACAGCAATCAACGATGCCAGTCCAAAATGTGGATACTCCGTTGGACAAAGCGGCTTAACTGTCATTGAAGTGAAATTAAACTGTCAATTATTGTTCACTCGCAGGCGCTAAGCTTTAAGCGGGAAAGAACAATAGGCCAGCATTATGTTTACCGTAGACCAAGTTATTCAAGATAAGTACCCATCTGTGGCGCAAAAGCCGTTAGTATTTAAAGCGCTCTGCGGCACCTTAAAATATTTACTGCATGAGACTGAATTTAAGCAGTTT